>NZ_RAWF01000031.1:0-49493 GCF_003612075.1 Corallococcus sp. CA041A | reverse complement strand
AGTTGGACCCTCGTGGACGCGCCCCAGCCCCAACCGGGCCCCGGCCAGGCGCTCGTCCGCATCCACGCTGTCTCCCTCAACTACCGCGACCTCATCATCGCCCGCGGCACCTACCCCGGCCTCAAGCTCCCCCTCATCCCCTGCTCCGACGGCGCCGGCCAGGTCGTCGCCGTGGGATCCGGCGTCACCCGCGTGAAGGTCGGCGACCGCGTCGCCCCCACCTTCTTCCAGGTCTGGACCGACGGCGAACGCACCCCGGAGAAGGTCGCCCACGCGCTCGGTGGCGGCGTCCCCGGCGTCCTCGCTGAATACGTCTGCGTGGACGCCGAAGGGCTGGTGCTCCTCCCGGACTGGCTCTCCTATGAGGAGGGCGCCACCCTCCCCTGCGCCGCCGTCACCGCCTGGAACGCGCTCGTCCCCCAGGGCGGCCTCAAGCGCGGTCAGACCGTGCTCGCGCAGGGCACCGGCGGCGTGTCCATCTTCGCCCTCCAGTTCGCCCGCATCCTTGGTGCCCGCGTCCTCATCACCTCCAGCCAGGACGACAAGCTCCAGCGCGCGAAGCAGCTGGGCGCGCAGGGGCTCATCAACTACCGCCAGACTCCGGACTGGGAGGAGGCCGTGCTCACCCTCACCGGCAACCAGGGCGTGGACCATGTGCTGGAGGTCGGTGGCGCGGGCACGCTGCCCCGCTCCATCGCGGCCACCAAGGAGGGCGGCCACATCGCGCTCATCGGCCTGCTCACCGGCGCCCCCGGCAAGCCGGACACCACCGCCACCAGCGCCAAACACCTGCGTGTCGTCAGCACCTACGTGGGCAGCCGCGAGATGTTCGAGGACATGCTCAAGGCCATGTCCCAGGAACAGACCCGGCCCGTCATCGACCGCGTCTTCCCCTTCGCCCAGGCTCGCGAAGCGCTCCAGTACATGGAGTCCGGCGGCCACTTCGGGAAGATCGTCATCACCCTGTGAGGCGTGGCTCTGGCGCACAGGTGACATGCGCCGACAGAAAGCCACCCACCCCGGGCCTACCTCCGGCGTAACGTCCCGCGCGTTCCCAGCACCGAAAGGGTCCGCGCATGCGCCGCCTGTTGCCCCTCCTGCTGCTGCTCCTGATGATGCCGGCGCTGCCGGCGTCCGCGCAGCAGCCTCCAGACGCCTCCCGCTTCTTCCCCTACACGCTGAACACCACGCGCCTGCCCAACGGGCTCACCGTGGTGCGCGTGCCGTTCAACTCTCCCGGCATCGTCGCGTACGTCACCGCCGTGCGCGTGGGTTCGCGCAACGAGGTGGAGCCCGGCCGCACCGGCTTCGCCCACTTCTTCGAACACATGATGTTCAAGGGGACCAAGGCGAACCCGGAGGGCCAGCGCGAGCGAATCCTCGGCGGCTTCGGCTTCGACGACAACGCGTTCACCACCGACGACATCACCGTGTACCAGGTGTACGGCCCCACCGCCGGCCTGGAGAAACTCATCGCGCTGGAGGCCGACCGCTTCCAGAACCTGGAGTATTCCGAGCCAGCCTTCCAGACGGAGGCGCTCGCCGTCCTGGGCGAGTACCACAAGAACGCCGCGGGCCCGGACCTCAAGCTGGAGGAGGCCCTGGCGAAGACGGCCTTCACCCGCCACACGTACCAGCACACCACGCTGGGCTTCTACGAAGACATTCAAGCAATGCCCAAGGCGTACGCGTACAGCCGCTCGTTCTTCGAGCGCTGGTACACGCCCGCCAACACCACCCTCTTCATCGTGGGTGACTTCAACGACGCGCAGGTCGTCTCGCAGGTGACCAAGGCCTACGGCGGATGGCAGCGCCAGCCCACCAGCGTCATCATCCCCACCGAGCCCCCGCAGACGAGTCAGCGCACCGTCCACGTGGACTGGCCGCAGCCCACGCAGCCGCGCCACGTGCTCGCGTGGCACACGCCCGCCGCCCGCGCGGACACGGCCGACGCCGCCATCCAGACCATCCTCGCCGAGTACCTCGTGGGCGACACCAGCCCCGCGTACAAGGAACTGGTGCTGGAGAAGCAGTACGTCGAGTCGCTGAACGTCTACACGACGCCGCACCGCGACCCGTACCTGTTCCCCATCGACGCCACGTTGCAGGACGAGAAGTTCCGCGCCGACGTGGACGCCGTTCTGCGCCGCGAGGTGACGGCCGTGGCCGGCGCCCCGGTGGACGGCGTGCGCTTGAAGGCCATCCAGGACCACCTGCGCTATGGCCTGCTGATGGACCTGGAGACGCCGCGCGACGTGGCCATCGACCTGGCCCTCTACGCGGGCGTGATGGGCCGCCCCGACGCGCTCGCCAGCTATCTGAAGCAGCTGGGCAGCGTGACGCCCCAGCAGATCACCCTGTTCGCGAGGAAGTACCTCGAGGACAAGAACCTCACCGTCCTCACCCTCACCCCCAAGGCCGTCGCCGCCGGAGGGACGCCGTGATGAAGACCCGCGCCATCGTGTCGCTCGTCCTGGCCGCCGCGCTGTCACTCGCCGGCTGCGCCCACCACAAGCCTCCCGAGGAACCGCCCCCGACTCCGACGCCCACGCCGCCTCCCGAACCGGGCTCCGTGCCCGCGGTGCCGCTGAATGAGCCGCCGCCGATGCACCTCGTGGTGCAGGCCCGTGCGGACACGCCCATCGTCAGCCTGCGGCTCGTCTTCCACACGGGCTCCATCGACGACCCGAAGGGCAAGGAGGGCCTCACCGCCCTCACCGCGAAGCTGATGGCGGAGGGCGGCACGCAGCGGCTCACCGCCGCGCAGCTGCTGGAAGCGCTCTACCCCATGGCCGCCGAGCTCAAGGTCTTCACCGACAAGGAGATGACCACCCTCTCCGGCCGCGTCCACCAGGACTTCCTGCCCGCGTTCCTGCTGCTCTTCACGGACACGCTGCTCCAGCCGCGCTTCGACCCCGCGGAGTTCGAGCGCCTGCGCGCCAACGCGCTCAATGCCGTGCGCAACGGCCTGCGCAGCGAGGACGACGAGACGCTCGGCAAGGTGGGCCTGGACGCGCTCATCTACGCGGGGCACCCGTACGCCCACTACACCGGCGGCACCGTGCAGGGGCTCCAGTCCCTCACGCTGGAGGACGTGAAGGCGCACGCGCGCCGCGTCTTCACGCAGGACCGGCTCGTCATCGGGCTCGCGGGCCCGGTGGACGCGAACCTCCAGCAGACCATGACGTCGCGCCTGAGCGCGCTGCCCGCCAAGGGCGCGCCCCGGGTGGAGCTGCCCACCGTGAAGTCCTCCGCGGGGCGCACGCTCATCCTCCAGAAGCCCACGCTCTCCACCGCCGTGAGCATGGGCTTCGTCACGCCGATGCGCCGGGGTGACCCGGACTTCTTCCCGGTGGCGTTCGCGCTGTCGAACCTGGGCGAGCACCGCCAGTTCATCGGCGTGCTCTTCAACGAGCTTCGCGAGCAGCGCGGCCTCAACTACGGCGACTACGCCTACGCCGAGCACTTCATCGAGGACCGGGGCAACGGCACCTTCAACCGCACCAACCTGGTGCGCACCCAGCAGGACGTGTCCATCTGGCTGCGCCCCGTGGTGCCCGCCAACGGCGTGTTCGCCACGCGCGGCGCGGTGTTCTTCCTGGAGCGCATGTCGAAGGAGCCCCTCACCCCGGAGCGCTTCAACCTGGTGCGCGGCTTCCTCCAGGGCTACACGCGCCTGTGGGAGCAGACCGACCAGCGGCGGCTGGGCTTCGCCATCGACTCGCTCTACTACGGCACGCCTGACTTCCTGAACGCCTACCGCTCCGCGCTGACGACGATGACGCCGGAGTCCGTGCAGGCCGCCGTCAAACGGCAGCTGGCGCCGGAGAAGCTGGCGCTCGTGTACGTCACGGAGGATGCGCAGGGGCTGGCGGAGAAGCTGAAGTCCGGCGCGCCTTCGCCCATCACCTACGCGTCGCCCAAGCCGCCGGAGCTGCTCAAGCTGGATGAGCTCATCATCCAGCAGAAGCTGCCGGTGCGTCCGGACGCCGTGCAGATTGTCCCGGCGTCGGGGTTCATGGAGCGCTGACGTCCGCGCGCCCTTCCGGCGCTCAGGGGCTTTCCGGCAACGCCGTCCACACGCCGCGGAAGCGCTTGAGCGCCGGATCCTTCTGGCGCTTGCACTCCACGCCGTCCACCTGCACGGTGCCGTCGTCGCTGAGCAGCAGGATGTCCTCCGACGTGTCGGGCGTGAAGAACGCCTCCGGGTTCACGCCGGACAGGTCCACCGACGTCACCGGCACCGGCGCGTCGGCTCCGCCCTTCCAGGTGAACAGGCGCGACTTCGCCTCGGAGGCGGTGGCCCCCGCCATGAGGAGGTAGCGCCCCCGCCACGACGACAGCGAGCGGATGCCCAATCCGCCCAGTTCCAGCAGCCGGGGCTCACCGAAGCGCGCGGTCGCGCCGTCGCGCACCACCGCCTCCGGGTTCAAGAGCGGCACCACCAGCGCCTTGCCTTGCGTCAGCGGGCTGCGGAAACCAATCAGCATCCCGGGCGCGTCCAGCATCGCCGTCATGCCTTCGATGTTGAGCCCACCCGGCTCCTTGGGCGGCAGCGGCTCCGCCTGCGCGAGCCCGTACGGCGCGAGCCGGGCGTCCGCGAGCAGGTCCTCCAACAGCTGCGTGTACGGCTGCCCTACGAGCTGCACGTGCTCGGGGTCTTCCACGCCAGTGGCGAAGAAGCGCAGGCGCGCGGGCTGCTTCTTGCCGGAGCTGTTGCGGCCGTGCGACGTCAGCCAGAAGGCCAGGTTGCCCAGCCGCGAGCCCGCTTCGATGTCCGTCTCTGGCGGCTTCTTCTTCACCGGCAGGTCGAGCGACGGCGACAAGTCCACCGTGCGCAGCGGACGGCCTCCCTTCCGCGCATCGTAGACGCGCAGGATGTTGTCCTCGTCGTCCGCCACCACGAACAGGCCCTGGCCCAGCTCCACCGCGCCGGACGCGTCACAGCTGCCTTCGAAGACGACCGTGTTCGCGGGCGCGGCGTGCAGCGCGTCGCGCCGCACATTCGCCTCGCGGGTGCCACAGCCCGCCACCAGGACACATCCCCACAGGAGCCAGCGTTTCATGGCCCTTCTTCTCGCTGCTCGCACAGCGTCACGCGCGCCGGGAACCCAGGGGTCCCGCGTGAAATGTGTCGTATGCAACAAGACACACGGCGGATCCGAGATGATCGGGGTTTGTATAAATGGCATGGGGCTGTAGCTCACACCGCGGGGGTGGGTTTTCTTCCGGCGGGGGGAGGTGGGTGCTAAGAGCCTCAGGATGCAATGCCCCGACTCCGAACCTTCGTGGAGCCGGTCCGCGTGCGGCGCGGCCCTGCGACTCGCGCTCCTGGGCCTGCTGCTCACCACGGCAGCGGCCCACGCTCAACCAGACCCCTTCTCCCGAGGCTTCGACGCCGTCCCGGTGAAACCGACGGCCGCGCAGTCCAGCGGCATCGGCCTGGAAGGCGCCACCGTGGAACCGGTGGGCAGCTACCGGGGCGCTCTGCTCTTCGACTTCAACTGGCGCATCCTCGCGTTGAAGCTGGGCGACGAGAAGCTGGGGAACCTGCTGCCGTACCGGCTGGACGCGCACCTGCTGTTCTCCTACCAGCTGCTGGAGCGGTTGGAGCTGGGCGTGGACCTGCCCGTCACGCTCATCCAGGGCGACAACTTCTCGCTGCTGGGTGACGCGCTGAACGCGCCGGACTTCCCTGGCGCCGCGGGCGTGAGCGGCACCACGCTGGGCGACATCCGCGTGCTGCCTCGCGTGAGCCTGTTGAATCCGGACCGCTTCCCGTTGGGGCTCGCGCTGGTGGCGGAGGTGCGGCTGCCCACCGGCAGCGCGCAGAGCTTCACGGGTGAGAGCGGCGTGGTGTTCGCCCCGCGCCTGGCCGTGGAGAAGAAGCTGGGGCCCGTGCGCGTGCTGGGCAACGCGGGCGTGCTGCTGCGCCCCGCGGCGCAGTACCTCAACCTGCGCGTGGACGACGAGCTGACGCTGGGCGCGGGCGGCATCGTGGACCTGCCGGACATCAGCCGGCTGCGCGAGGTGAAGGCCACCGCGGAAATGCACCTGCGCACGCCGCTGGCGCGCCCCTTCAACTTCGACCAGGCGGATTCGCTCAAGTCGCCGTGGGAGCTGCTGGTGGGCGCCCGCGCGAAGGTGTGGGGCGACTGGGGCGTGGAGCTGGACGTGGGCCGCGGCCTCAACGTCACCACCGGCTACGGCCGTGAGGCCCTGCGGGTCATGCTGGCGCTGCGCTACGACAAGACCTTCAAGGACGAGGGCCCGGACTCCGACGGCGACGGCGTGCCCGACGTGCGCGACCGCTGCCCCACGCAGCCCGAGGACAAGGACGACTTCGAGGACTTCGACGGCTGCCCGGATCCGGACAACGACGGCGATGGCGTGGCGGACGGCGACGACATGTGCCCCAACAAGCCCGGCCCCAAGGAGAACAAGGGCTGCCCGGTGGAGCCGGACAAGGACACCGACGGCGACGGCGTCATCGACCCGCTGGACAAGTGCCCCCTGGTGCCCGGCCTGAAGGACTTCGACGGCTGCCCGGACACGGACTTCGACGAGATTCCGGACGGCGAGGACGACTGCCCCGACGTCGCCGGTCCGCCCGAGAACAACGGCTGCCCGTACGACGCTCCGCCCTACGTGGTGGTGGAGTCGGACCGCATCCGCATCAAGGGCAACATCCTCTTCGAGACGGGTTCCGCGGTCATCCAGAAGCAGTCGTACCCGCTGCTGGATGAGGTGGCGACGGTGCTCGCGAAGAACCCGACGCTGGGGCCCGTGCAGATTGAAGGGCACACGGACAACAAGGGCTCGCGTGCGCTCAACGTGGACCTGTCCAACCGGCGCGCGAAGTCGGTGCTCGAGTACCTGACGAAGAAGGGCATCGACCGCAAGCGCCTCACGTCGCAGGGCTTCGGGTTCGACCGGCCCATCGCCACCAACGACACGGCGCTCGGCCGCGCAAAGAACCGGCGCGTGGACTTCAAGCTGGTCAAGTCGGAGCTCGAATCCGGCCCGAAGGAGACCATCGTCCCCCACGGCCAGCCGCCGCCGCCCGGCACCGAGCCGGTTCCCGGACCGGGCGCGCCTCCCGCGACTCCCGCGCCTGGAACGGGCACACCGGCCGGCAAGAAGTAACGCGGACCCTTGGGACGGCCCGGCACCAGGGCCGTCCCAAATCGATACATTTGTTGTTTTACGGGATGACTGAAGGCCCGGGGCAAAATGCCCCGCTTCCAGGCCTCGTCTCCCCACCCGCACGACGCGTTCTGTCGAGTGCGCCGCGTCGGAAATAATCGGGAATATCGCCGAGGGTCAGTTTCACCCAGTACCCCTCGCTGACCAGTTATTCTCGAAACATGAGGACATTTGAAACAGAAGGTAACGGCGCGGGGATGACCCCGGAGCAGAAGCGCGCGCGGCTGGCGGAGCTGCTGCGCGGCAAGGTCCGGCCCACGCATGCACCGGTGTCCTTCAGCCAGGAGCGCATGTGGTTCCAGGACCGCCTGAGCCCTGGCAGCGCCGCCTTCAACATCCCGGTCCGCGTGCGGTTCTCCGGCGTGCTGGACGTGGCCGTGCTGCACGCCAGCCTCCAGGCGCTGGTGCGGCGTCACGCGCCGCTGCGCACCACCTTCGTCGAACAGGACGGCCGGCCGCTGCAGCACATCGCGCCCGCGTTGGAGCTCGCGCTGCCCCTGGTGGACCTCCAATCGCTGCCCGCGTCGGAGCGTGAGGCGGAGGCCATCCGGCTGATCACCGACGAGGCGCGCCAGCCGTTCGACCTGGAGAAGGGACCGCTGCTGCGCACCGTGCTGTACCGGATGGATGCGCTGGAGCATGTGCTGCTGCTCAAGCTGCACCACATCATCACGGACGGTTGGTCCATGGGCGTGCTGGTGCGCGAGCTGAGCGCGCTGTACCCGGCGCTCGCGGAAGGCAAGCCGTCACCGCTGGCCCCGCTGCCCATGCAGTACGCCGACTATGCGGCCTGGCAGCGTGAGTTCCTGCGCGGTGACGTGCTGGAGTCGCACCTGGGCTTCTGGCGTGAGCGGTTGGATCCGGACGCGGTGCTGGAGCTGCCCACCGACAGGCCCCGCCCCGCGGTCCTCTCCGGGCGCGGCGCGCGCATCAACGCGGTGCTGCCCGTCGCGCTCGTGGAGTCGCTGAAGGCGCTCGCGCTCGCGGAGGGCAACACGCTCTTCGGAGTGCTGCTCGCGGGCTTCCAGGTGCTGCTGTCGCGCTACAGCGGCCAGCAGGACGTGGTGGTGGGCACCTCCGTGGCTGGCCGTGGCCGCGCGGAGTTGGAAGGGCTCATCGGCCTGTTCACCAACTACCTGGCCTTCCGCACGGACCTGTCCGGCCAGCCGTCCTTCCGCGAGCTGCTCGGCCGCGTGCGCGAGACGACGCTGGAGTCCTACGCGCACCAGGACGTGCCCTTCGAGAAGCTGGTGGACGCGCTGAAGCCGGAGCGCCAGCTGAGCGTGAATCCCCTCTTCCAGGTGGCGCTGACGATGCAGAACGCGCCCCTGCCGCCGCTGCGATTGCCGGGGCTCGTCCTGGACGCGCAGCCGGTGGACAACCGCACCAGCAAGACGGACCTGTCGCTCATCGCCATGGAGGTGCCGCAGGGCATGCGCCTCACGGCGGAGTACAACACGGACCTCTTCGAGCCCGGTTCCATCCAGCGGCTGCTCGCGCACCTGCGCACGCTGCTGGAAGGCGTGGTCGCGGATCCGGGCCGGCGCGTCTCCGAGCTGCCCTTGATGGACTCGGCCGAAGCGACGCGGGTCCAGCGCGAGTGGGCCGGTGAAGCCGCGCCCTTCCCGGAGGACCGTTGCCTGCACACGCTCTTCGAGGCGCAGGCGCAGCGCACGCCCGAGGCCGTGGCCGTGCGGTTCCTGGGACAGGCGCTCACGTATGCGCAGCTGGATGCCCGCGCGAACCAGCTCGCTCATGCGCTGCGCCGCCGGGGCGTGGGGCCTGAGGCCCGGGTGGCCTTGAGCGTGGAGCGCTCACTGGACGTCGCCGTGGGATTGCTTGGCATCCTCAAGGCGGGCGGTGCGTGGGTGCCCGTGGATCCGATGCTGCCTCGGGAGCGGCTGGCCTTCATGCTGGAGGACAGCGACGCCTCCGTGCTGGTGACGCAGGCTCCGCTGTTGGAGCGCTTCCCGGAGGGAGCGCGCTCCCGTGCGCTGTGCCTCGATGTGGAGCGGGACGGGCTCGCGGGGGAGAGCGTGCTGGCTCCGGACTCCGGCGTGGGCCCCCGGAATCTCGCTTACGTGCTCTACACCTCTGGCAGCACGGGCATGCCCAAGGGGACCGCCATCGAGCACCGTGGCGTGTGCAACCTGGTCGCGCATGAGGCCACGGCCTACGGCATCGGGCCGGGCAGCCGCGTCCTCCAGTTCGCCAGCCTCTCGTTCGACCTGTCGGTGGAGGAGATCTTCACCACGCTGTGCAGCGGGGCCACGTTGGTGCTGGCACCGCTGGAAGACCTGATGCCCGGCGAGCCGCTGCGCAAGCTGCTGCGCGACGAGGCCCTGACGGTCATCAGCCTCACGCCAGCGACGCTCGCGGCCACGGCCCCTGAAGGACTGCCCGCGCTGCGGACCGTCATCTCCGGCGGTGAAGCGCTGCCTCCGGAAGTGGTGGCGCGGTGGGCTCCGGGCCGCGTGTTCATCAACACGTACGGCCCCACGGAAGCCACCGTCATGGCCACGCTCACCGAGTGCACTGCGGACGGACGTGTGCCGTCCATCGGCCGACCGCTGGCCAACGTGCGCGCGTACGTCCTGGATGCCCGGGGCGGGCTCGTGCCCGTGGGAGTGAAGGGCGAGCTGCACCTGGGCGGCGTGGGCGTGGCGCGAGGCTATGCGGGCCGGTCCGCGCTGACGGCCGAGCGCTTCGTGCCGGATGCCTTCTCCGGTGAAGCCGGAGCGCGGCTGTACCGCACGGGCGACGTGGTGCGCTGGCGCGAGGACGGCACGCTGGAGTTCGTGGGCCGGGCGGATGCGCAGGTGAAGGTGCGTGGCTTCCGCATCGAACTGGGTGAGGTGGAGACCGCGCTGGCGAAGCTGCCGCCCGTGCGGGACGCGGTGGTGGTAGCGCGCGAGGACGGGCCCGGCGGCAAGCGGCTGGTGGGCTACGTCGTGCTTCGCGATGGCGTTGACTCCAACAGCAGCGCGCTGCGGGCGGCCCTCAAGGACGCCCTGCCTGAGTACATGGTGCCGTCGGCCGTGGTGGTGCTGGCCACGCTCCCGCTCACGACCAACGGCAAGGTGGACCGCAAGGCGCTGCCGGCTCCGGACCTGGCGGGGGGTGATTCTCGGGAGTACGTGGCGCCTCGCACGCCCACCGAACAGCGCCTGGCGGGGCTGTGGCAGGAGCTGCTCTGCGTGACGCGCGTCGGGGCGAATGATCATTTCTTCGACCTGGGCGGCCATTCGCTGCTGGCCACGCAGGCGCTCAGCCGGATCCGTCAGGCCTTCTCGGTGGAGTTGCCCCTCCGGCGCCTGTTCGAAACTCCCACGCTGGACGCAGTGGCCCGTCTCATCGACGAGGCGCTCGCGGGCAAGGGGCAGCCGGTCCCGGCACCGCTCAAGCCACAGGAGGCCCGTGCGCGGCCCGCGCCCACGGTTCCGCTGGAGGACGTCGCGCGCGAGTGGGAGGCCCGCGCCGTCGCGCAGCCACGCGACACCGTGATGCCCTTCACGGCGGAGCTGCGCCAGCGGGTGCTGGTGGAATGGAACGCGACGACGACCGAGTACCCGCGCGACTCCACCCTTCCGGAAGTCTTCGAGCAGGTGGTGGCCCGCTTCCCGGAGAAGGTCGCCGTCGAGTTCGGAGATACGCGCCTCACGTACCGGCAACTGGATGAACGCGCCAATCGGCTTGCGTGGCATCTGCGCTCGCTGGGCGTGGACACGGATTCGCGTGTGGCCGTGGCCCTGGAGCGTTCGCTGGAGCTGGTCGTCTCGCTCGTCGCCATCCTCAAGGCGGGCGCGGCCTACGTGCCCCTGGATCCGGCCTATCCGCGCGCGCGTCTGGCCGCGATGGTGGAGGACGCACGGCCTCGCGTCCTCGTCACCTCTCGCGCGCTCCTGTCGAACCTGCCTCACGAGGAGCTGTTGCCCGTGGTGCTGGAGGAGCTGTCTCTCGACGTGATGCCTGCGCAGGCGCCTCCGCGAAGCGCCCTGCCCCAGAGCCTCGCGTACATCGACTTCACCTCCGGCTCCACCGGCAGGCCCAAGGGTGTCGGCACGCCTCACGCCGCCGTACTCCGCACCCTCTTCGGCGTCGACTACGCACGCTTCGGGCCCGACGAGACATTGTTGATGATGGCCCCCCTCGCCTTCGACGCCTCCACCTTCGAAGTCTGGGGCGCGCTGCTGCATGGCGCGAAGCTGGCCGTCTTCCCCGCGCACCCTCCAACGGATCCGCATGAACTGGAGCGGGTGCTCGTGCATCACGGCGTGACGACGCTGTGGCTCACCATTGGCTTCTTCACCCAGCTGGTGGATTCACACCTGCCCGCGCTGCGCACACTGCGCCAGGTGCTCACGGGCGGTGACGTCATCTCCGCGTCCCACGTGCGCCGCGTGCTGGAGCAGTTGGGCGTCCCCGTCAGCGCCTTCTATGGTCCGACGGAGACCACGGTCTTCGCCACCAGCCACCGCTTCACGCATGCCTCTCAGGTGGGCGCCTCCGTCCCGCTGGGCCGCCCGCACAGCAACATGCAGGTGTACGTGCTGGATGCCTCCGGCCAGCCCGTTCCTCCGGGCATCCAGGGCGAGCTGTTCATCGGTGGCGACGGACTCGCGCGCGGCTACGTGGGCCAGCCTTCGCTCACCTCGGAGCGATTCCTTCCCGACCCGTTCTCCTCCACTCCAGGCGCGCGCCTCTACCGTACCGGCGACCTCGGCCGCTGGCGTGAGGATGGCGTGCTGGAGTTCCTGGGCCGCGCGGACGCACAGGTGAAGGTGCGCGGTTTCCGCATCGAACTGCCCGAAATCGAAGCCGCCCTGCGCGCTCATCCCGAGGTGCGCGAGGCCGTCGTCATGGCCCGCGAGGACGTGCCCGGCGACAAGCGCCTCGTCGCCTACGTCGTCGCTCCTGAGTCCCTGGACGCGGCTGAACTGCGCGCGTTCCTCAAGCAGCGCCTGCCTGACTTCATGATGCCTTCGGCCATGGGGCGACTGGATGCCCTGCCCCTCAACTCCAACGGCAAGGTGGACCGCAAGGCCCTCCCCGCTCCCTCCACCTTCCAGACTCGCGCACGGACGCGCCCGCCGCGCACGGACACGGAGCGGTTGCTCGCCACGCTCTGGGAAGAGGTTCTCCAGACGGGCACGGTCGGCGCCGAGGACAACTTCTTCGACCTGGGCGGCAACTCGCTGAGCGCCACGCAGATCCTCTCGCGCATCCGGCGTGCGTTCCAGGCGGAGCTGTCCATCGCGAACTTCTTCGCGGCCCCCACCGTGGAAGCCATTGCCCGTCGTCTTGAAGCGCAAGGCCCGGTGCTCCCTGCCCTGGCCGTGCCCGCGCTCAGGCCGGTGCCGCGCGACGGCGGCCTGCCCCTGTCCTTCGCCCAGCAGCGGCTGTGGTTCTTCGCGAAGCTGGAGCCCGCGAGCACCGCGTACAACCTCCCCTTCGTCATGCGACTCGAAGGCACCCTCGATGTGCCCGCGCTCGCACGGGGCCTGCGAGAGCTGTCCCAGCGCCACGAATCCCTTCGCACCACCTTCCGGGAAGAGGCGTCCGGCCCCGTCCAGGTCATCAGCGCGTCCCCCACGCTGCCCGCGGGCTGGATGGACCTGAGCACGCTGCCTGATGCCGAGCGCGAGTTCAGCGCCATCCTCGACGAAGAGGCACGGCAGGTCTTCGACCTGGAAGCCGGTCCGCTCTGGCGCGTCCTCGTCGTGCGCATGGGCGCGCAGCACCACCTGCTGCTGCTCACCATGCACCACGTCATCTCCGACGCCTGGTCCATGGGCGTGCTCCTCCAGGAGTTGACCACGCTGTATGCCGCCCACGCGGATGGCCGGACGCCGCAACTCAAGCCGCTGCCCGTGCAGTACGCGGACTTCTCCGTCTGGCAGCGAGCCTGGCTGCGAGACGCGGCCCTGGAGTCCCAGCTCGGCTGGTGGCGCGAGCAACTCCACGGCGCGCCGAAGGCTTTGGAGCTGCCCACGGATCGGCCTCGTCCCGCGGCGCAGACCTTCCGTGGCGCGGTGGTGCCCTTCCAGTTCCCTCGCGAGCTGTCGGACGCGATGCAGGCGCTCTGCCGGAGCGAGGGCGTCACTCCCTCCATGGTGGTGCTGGCCGCGTCCCAGGTGCTGCTCTCGCGCTACAGCGGACAGGAGGACGTCTCCGTGGGCTCGCCCATCGCGGGCCGGCACCACGCGGAGTTGGAAGGGCTCATCGGCTTCTTCGTCAACACGCTGGTGCTGCGCACGAAGCTGGACGGAGACCCGAGCTTCCGCGAACTGCTCGCCCGCGTGCGCGACGTGGCCCTGGGTGCGTACGCGCATCAGGACATGCCCTTCGAGAAACTGGTGGAGGCGCTCCGGCCGGAGCGTGACCCGCGCCGCACGCCGCTCTTCCAGGTGATGCTCGCGTACCAGAACGCGCCCATGCCGGAGACCCTGAGCACGGGCCTCAAGCTCCAGCCGCTGGAGCCCCGGGGCGGCACCGCGAAGTTCGACCTCACCCTGGCGCTGAACGACACCGCCGACGGGCTGAAGGGCCTGCTCGAATACAACACCGACCTCTTCGACGCCTCGACCGCCAGCCGCATGGTGGGCCACCTGCGCGCGTTGCTGGCCGGCGCCCTCCACGCACCGGAGCGCCGCCTCTCCGCGCTGCCCATGCTCACGCTCGAGGAGCGCGGGCTCCTGCTCCACTCGTGGAGCGAAACCGGCGCGGCCACGGCGGAGGATGCCTCCCTGCACCGGCTCCTCCAGGCACAGGCCCTGCGCCATCCCGACGCGATCGCCGTCGAGCACGACGGCCAGGTCCTGACCTGGGCGGAGGCTCACCACCGGGCCCGGGAGGTCCTCCGAGAGCTGCGCAGGCGCGGTGTGGTGGCCCTGCCTCCCGCGCCGCCTCTCGTGCCCGTGTCCCGCACGGGCCCGCTGCCCCTGTCCTTCGCCCAGCAGCGACTGTGGCTCATTGATCAGCTGGAGCCGGGCAGCGCCGCCTACAACATCTTCCTGGCCCTGCGCGTGGAGGGCGCGCTGGACGTGTCCGCGTTGGAGCAGGCCTTCGCCGCGCTCATCGCCCGCCACGAATCCCTGCGCACCGTCTTCATCGCGAAGGAGGGCCAGCCCGCCCAGGTCATCCTCGCCGAAGTGCCGTTCGCCCTGGAGGCGGTGGAGCTGGGCGAGGTCTCCCGCGAAGCGATGGACGAGCGGCTGCGTGAAGAGGCGCGGCGCCCGTTCGACCTGGAGCGGGGGCCACTGCTGCGCGTCTCGCTGTTGCGCCTGGGCGCAGGGGAGCACGTGCTGTGGCTGAACATGCACCACATCGTCTCCGACGGTTGGTCCATGGGCGTGCTCGTGCGGGAGCTGTCCGCGCTGTACGGCGCCCGGGTTTCGGGCCAGCCGTCGCCGCTGCCTCCCCTGCCGGTCCAGTACGCGGACCACGCGGCCTGGCAGCGCGACTGGTTGAAGGACGAGGTCCTGGATCACCACCTCGCGTACTGGCGCCGTCAGCTCTCCGGAGCGCCGCCACTGCTGGAGCTGCCCACCGACAAGCCGCGTCCGCGCGTCCTGTCTCCCCAGGGTTCGCAGGTGCCCGTGCAGTTGCCCGGAGCGCTGTCGGAGTCCCTCCAGGCGATGTGCCAACGCGAAGGCGTCACGCTCTTCATGGCCCTGGTGGCGGCATGGCAGGCGCTGCTCTCACGCTACAGCGGACAGGAAGATGTCTCCGTGGGCTCGCCCATCGCGGGCCGTACGCACGAGGACACGGAGGGGCTCATCGGCTTCTTCGTCAACACGCTGGTGCTGCGCACGCACGTCGACCCGAAGGCCACCTTCCGCCAGCTGCTGGCCCAGGTGCGCGCCACCACGCTCGCCGCCTACGAACACCAGGATGCTCCCTTCGAGAAGCTGGTGGAGGAGCTTCAGCCCAAGCGCAGCCTGAGCCACTCGCCGCTCTTCCAGGCCGTGCTCGCGCTGCAGAACGCGCCGACGCAGCCGCTGGTGCTGCCGAGCGGACCTGGTGTTTCCGAGCCGGTGCGGCTCCTGCCCCTGGAGCAGACCGAACAGACCACGCAGTTCGACCTCACCCTGGCCCTGGCACAGACCGCGCAAGGCCTGCGGGGCGCGCTCAGCTACCGCACGGACCTGTTCGAAGCCTCCACCGCCTCCCGGATGGTGGAGCATCTGCGCACGCTGCTGGAGGCCGTGGCCGCGAAGCCTGATCAGCCCCTGGGTGAGCTCTCCCTCCTCACCCGCGACGAACGCCAGCGCATCCTCGTGGCGTGGAACGACACCGCCGTCACCAGCCCCACGGACATCCCCGTCCACGTCCACTTCGCCCGGCAGGCACAGCGCACGCCTCACGCGGTCGCGCTCGTGCTGGGGGATGATTCGCTGACGTACGCCCAGCTGGACGCGCGCGCGAACCAACTGGCCTGGCACCTGCGCTCGCAGGGCATCGCCCCGGGTGCACGCGTCGGGCTCGCCGTCGAGCGTTCCTTCGAGTTGGTGACGGCGATGCTCGCCATCCTCAAGTTGGGCGCGGCCTTCGTTCCCGTGGACCGCAACGCGCCCGTGGAGCGCACCGCGGCCCTGCTGGAGGACGCGGACGTCCGCGTGACGGTGACCCACCAGCCGTTCGCGCCGTTGCTGCCGGCCGCCGGTGGTCGTGTCTGGCTGGATGCCCAGCGGGACGTCATCGCCGCGTTGCCCACGCATGCACCCGACCTCCGCGTGGACGGTGAAGCCCTGGCGTACATCATGTTCACCTCCGGCAGCACCGGCCGTCCCAAGGGCGTCTGCGTGCCGCACCGGGGCATCACCCGGCTGGTGCTCGGCAGCACCTTCATGCGCTTCGGGCCCGACGAGGTCTGGCTCCAGTTCGCGCCCGTTGCCTTCGACGCGTCCACGCTCGAAATCTGGGGCGCGCTGCTGCACGGCGCGAACCTCGTCCTTCCGCCTCCGCATGTCCTGTCATTGGAGGAACTGAGCGGACAGCTTCGCCGCCACCGCGTGACGTCGATGTTCCTCACGACCGCGCTCTTCGAGCAGCTCGTCCTGAACCAGGGCGAAGTCCTGTCGGAGGTGCGTCAGGTGCTCGCGGGCGGAGAGGTGATGCCGTGGCCCCGCATGCGCGACCACCTGGCCCGCATCCCTGAAGGCGCGACGGTCATTCATGCCTACGGCCCGACGGAGAACACGACCTTCTCCACCACGCTGCCCCTGAACCGGGACGCGCGAGTAGAGGGCCCGGTGTCCATTGGCCGTCCCATCCCGAACGCCACCGCGTACGTGCTGGATGCGAACCTGCTACCGGTGCCCGTGGGCGTCGCCGGGGAGGTGTACGTCGGCGGCAAGGGCCTGGCCTGGGGCTACCTGAACCGCCCCGAGCTGACCGCCGAGCGCTTCGTCCCCCATCCCTTCGCGTCCACTCCGGGCGAGCGCCTCTACCGCACGGGAGACAAGGCGCGCTGGCTTGCGGACGGCACGCTCGACTTCCTGGGCCGCGTCGACTTCCAGGTGAAGGTGCGCGGCTTCCGCATCGAGCTGGGTGAAATCGAAGCGGCGCTGCGACAGGTGGAGTCGGTGAAGGAAGCCATCGTGGTGGCGAGGGGCGAGACCACGGAGAAGCAGCTCGTCGCGTACGTGGCGCCGAAGTCTGGCGAGACGCTGGACGTGGACGCGCTGAAGGCACACCTGCGTCAGCGCCTACCGGAGGCCATGGTGCCCGGCGTGGTGGTGGTGCTGGAGGCACTGCCGCTCAACGTCAACGGCAAGGTGGACCGCAAGGCGTTGCCGGAACCGGAAGCGCCGACGGCCAGCAGCACGTACGAAGCGCCTCGCACGGAGCTGGAAGCGAAGCTGGCGGCCATCTGGGCGCAGGTGCTGCGCGTGCCCCGCGTCGGCGTGAAGGATGACTTCTTCGCGCTGGGTGGGCACTCGTTGCTCGCGACGCAGGTGGTGTCGCGGGTGCGCGCGGAGACGGGCGCGGAGCTTCCGCTGCGCACGCTGTTCGAAGCCCCCACCGTGGAGGCGCTGGCCTCACGCATCGAAGCCGCCTCACGTGCTCAGCAGGGCGCACGGCGTCCACCGCTGGTGCCCGTTCCTCGCAACGGCCCGCTGCCACTGTCCTTCGCGCAGCAGCGGCTGTGGTTCCTCGACCGGCTCAACCCGGAGAGCGTCCACTACAACGTCCCTGCCGCCTTGCGGCTCGACGGGCCTCTGGACGCAGCCGCGCTGGCTCAAGGCCTCCAGGCGCTCGTCCAGCGCCATGAAGCCCTGCGCACCACGTTCCACGCGCGCGAGGACGGCGAGCCCGTCCAGCACCCGCACGCGCATGCGGAGCTGTCCATGGCTCAGGTGGATTTGAGCCACCTGCCCGAGGCGGAGCAGGACGCGGAGGCCCGGCGACGGGCCCTGGAGGAAGCGCTCCTCCCGTTCGACCTGACGCGCGCGCCCCTGATGCGCGCCACCTTGATGCGCCTGTCCGCGCGACGCCACGTGCTGCTCGTCACGCTGCACCACATCGTCTCGGATGGCTGGTCCAACCGCGTCCTCGTCGAGGAGTTGAGGGCGCTCCATGCCGCGTTCTCGAAGGGTGAGCCGTCGCCCCTGTCACCGCTGGCACTCCAGTACGCGGACTACGCGGCCTGGCAACGGAGCTGGCTCCAGGGCGAGGTGCTGGAGCAGCAGCTGGGGTGGTGGAAGCAGCAGCTCGACGGCGTGCCGCATGCGCTGGAGCTGCCCACGGACAAGCCTCGTCCATCCGTGCAGACCTACCGTGGCGCGCAGGTGTCCGTGCGGCTGTCACAGGCCGCCACGCGGGGACTCAAGGCCCTCTGCCAGCAGGAGGTCACCACGCCGTTCATGGCGCTGCTCGCGCTCTGGCAGGTCCTGCTGGCGTTGTACTCGGGACAGGAGGACTTCGCCGTCGGCTCGCCCATCGCGGGCCGTGAGCAGGGGGAGTTGGAGGGACTCGTCGGCTTCTTCGTGAACACGCTGGCGCTGCGGGCCCGGGTGGACCGCCGGGGCTCGTTCCGGCAGTTGCTGCGCCGGGTGAAGGAGGTGGCGCTGGGCGCGTATGCCCACCAGGACCTGCCCTTCGAGCGATTGGTGGAAGCGTTGAGGCCCGCGCGAGACCCGAGCCGCGCGCCGCTGTTCCAGGTGCTCTTCACACCGCGGGACGGCGCTCCGCCTGCACCGGCCGGGGAGGAACTGACGCTGCGCCCGTTGGACGTGGAGGAGACCACGTCCAAGTTCGACCTGGAGTTGAGCCTGGTGGAGTCACCCGAGGGCTTCACGGGAGCGCTGGTCTACAACACCGCCCTGTTCGAGCCGCGCACGGCCGCGCGCATGGCGGAGCACCTCCGCACGCTGGCGGAAGCGCTCGTGGCCCGGCCCGAGGCGCCCCTGGCGGCCATGTCCCTGCTGACAGAGGAAGAGCGCCAGCACGTGTTGGTGGAGTGGAATGCGACGGCGACCGAATACCCGCGCGACTCCACCCTTCCGGAAGTCTTCGAGCAGGTGGTGACCCGCTTCCCGGAGAAGGTCGCCGTTGAGTTCGGCGATACGCGCCTCACCTACCGGCAGCTGGATGAACGCGCCAATCGGCTTGCGTGGCATCTGCGCTCGATGGGCGTGGACACGGATTCGCGCGTGGCCGTGGCCCTGGAGCGTTCTCTGGAGCTGGTCGTCTCGCTCGTCGCCATCCTCAAGGCGGGCGCGGCCTACGTGCCGCTGGATCCGGCCTATCCGCGCTCGCGTCTGGCCGCGATGGTGGAGGACGCACGGCCTCCCGTCCTCGTCACCTCTCGCGCGCTCCTGTCGAATTTGCCTCACGAGCACCTGTTGCCCGTGGTGCTGGAGGAGCTGTCTCTCGACGTGATGCCCGCGCATGCGCCTCCACGGAGCGCCCTGCCGCAGAGCCTCGCGTACATCGACTTCACCTCCGGCTCCACCGGCAGGCCCAAGGGTGTCGGCACGCCTCACGCCGCCGTACTCCGCACCCTCTTCGGCGTCGACTACGCACGCTTCGGACCTGAAGAGACGCTGCTGCTCATGGCGCCCCTCGCCTTCGACGCCTCCACCTTCGAAGTCTGGGGCGCGCTGCTGCATGGCGCGAAGCTGGCCGTCTTCCCCGCGCACCCTCCAACGGATCCGCATGAACTGGAGCAGGTGCTGGTGCACCACGGCGTGACGACGCTGTGGCTCACCGTGGGCCTCTTCACCCAGTTGGTGGATACGCATCTGCCCGCGCTGCGCACGCTGCGCCAGGTGCTCACAGGTGGTGACGTCATCTCCGCGTCCCACGTGCGTCGCGTGCTGGAGCAAATCAACGTCCCCATCACCGCCTGCTATGGCCCGACGGAGACCACGGTCTTCGCCACCAGCCACCGCTTCACGCATGCCTCCCAGGTGGGCGCATCCACTCCGCTGGGCCGCCCCCTGGGCAACACGCAGGTGTACGTGCTGGATGCCTCCGGCCAGCCCCTTCCTCCGGGCATCCAGGGCGAGCTGTTCATCGGTGGCGACGGACTCGCGCGCGGCTACGTGGGCCAGCCTTCGCTCACCGCGGAGCGCTTCGTCCCCGACCCGTTCTCCTCCACTCCCGGGGCGCGCCTCTACCGTACCGGCGACCTCGGCCGTTGGCGTGAGGACGGCGTGCTGGAGTTCCTGGGCCGCGCGGACGCACAGGTGAAGGTGCGCGGCTTCCGCATCGAACTGGCGGAGATCGAGGCCGCGCTCCTCGCCCACCCATCGGTGCGGAGCGCCGTCGTCATGGCCCGCGAGGACGTGCCCGGCGACAAGCGCCTCGTCGCCTATGTCGCGCCCACCCCCCTGGACGTGGCCGAGCTGCGCGCGTTCCTCAAGCAGCGGCTGCCCGACTACTCGGTGCCTTCCGCCATGGTGTGTCTGGACGCCCTGCCTCTCACCGCCAACGGCAAGGTCGACCGCAAGGCCCTCCCCGCGCCCGAGTCCGCGGCCTCCGCGTCCGGAAGCCACGTCGCGCCTCGCACGCCCCTGGAGGAGCAGCTGGCCTGGTCCTTCGCGGAGGTGCTGCGCGTGCCTCGCGTCAGCATCACCGACAACTTCTTCGAGCTGGGCGGACACTCCCTGCTGGCCCTGCGGTTGATCGCCTCCATCCGCGTGCACACCGGGCACCTGGTTCCCATGGCGGCCCTCTTCCAGCACGGCACCGTCGAGCAACTGGCGCAGCGGATCCAACAGGAGACCACCCCGCTTCCCGCCAACCTCGTGCGACTGAAAGCGGGCACCGCGGAGAAGCAGCCCCTCTTCCTCGTTCACGGCGGAGGCGGCGGCGTGCTGGGCTACTCCGAGTTCGTCCGCCAGTTGGGCAACGACCGGCCCGTCTATGGACTGTCCGCGTCGGGCCTGGAGGGCGGCGCCCTTCCTCCCGCATCCGTCGAGGCACTGGCGCGCGACTACCTGAACCAGCTGCGCACCGTGCAGCCGCAGGGGCCGTACCTGCTGGGCGGCTGGTCCTTCGGCGGGCTCGTCGCGCTGGAGATGGCGCGTCAGCTCCAAGCCCTGGGTGAAGGGGTGGAGCTGCTGACCCTGATGGACTCCACCGTGCCCACGCCCCAACCACGTCCGGAAGCCGACCCGCTCGGACTGCTGGCGCTCGTCGGGCGGACGCTCGGCCTGCGCTGGCAGGACCTGTCCCTGGACCTGGAGCAACTGCGGCGCATGGAGCCGCGCGAACGCCTCGCGTACGTCCTGGAGCAGCTCAAGGGAAGCAACCTGGGGCTGGACCTGGCTGCCGCCGAGCGCCTCTTCGAAATGCACACGCGGTTCTACGAAGCCCAGCGCCTCTACGTGCCTGACGGTGGCTACTCGGGCCCCACGCTCCTCTTCCGGGCCACCGCGGGGCCTCGTGATGCCGACGAGCCCGCATGGAGCACGTGGCTCACGGGGTCCGTGACTTCGTACGACGTGGCGGGAGACCACTACACGATGCTGAGCGCGCCCCACGCATCGTCGGTGGCGGAGCAGCTCCTCCACCACCTGCGGACGCTGTAGCGCGAAGGAGGGCGGGCCCGGACGCGCGGGCCCGCTTCCTCAATCCGCCGAGCCGGGCTCCAAGCCCAGTGCTTCGCTCGCGAAGCGAGCCATGCGCTCCATCAGCCTCGCCTTGTCGTCCAGGACGCTGCGACCGGACCGGTCCGACATGGACTCCAGCCGCTCACCGCAGCGCAGGTCCAGGCAGGTGATCACACCCACCCTGCGCTTCGAGTCGACATCCGTGGTGATCAGCCCCACCTCCGCCACGGTGGGCGTCCGGCACCAGTCACACATCTTGGGCGCAAGGGTCGGGTCTCCGTGCTGATCCCTGCGGAAGGCGATACCCGTGGGCTGCTTGCTCCCCGGCGCGACGAACACCAGGAAGACGCGCACCCCGTATGGATCCACCCACGAAAGGTAGTCCCGCACGAAGAGCGGGAGCTGGGTGCCCTTGGGCAGTTCGACGTGCTTGCGATCCCTGGAGCGGAAGGCTCGCAGCAACTCTTTTTCTGACTCGATTCGGAACATGGCGTGCTCTTACGGACTGCCTTCGAGAACATCCTGAACGTGCGTCAGCCTGATTTTGTCCAACCCTTGCGGACACTGGGTTGAAATCACCACCGCATGCCAGCTTGGCGGGTACTCGCGTTCCGAGGACCCCCATGCACTTATCCCTACGGATCCTGTTGCCCCTGCTGGTCATCGGGTTGGGAGGCATCGCCTGTGGCGATGATGCCTCCTCCCCTCCCAACCAACCCCCCACCGTGAGCGACACCGTCTCCGCACCCACGGCACTGGTCGCGGGAACGACCGGCACCCTGACCATCACCGCGAGAGACCCGGACGGCGACCCGCTGACCTACACATGGATGCAGGTCGCTCCCAGCACAGCGGGCACCTGGGTGGGTGGCACCACGGGTGAGAGCGCGCAGTGGTACTCGCCCGCCGTGGGCACGGAGACCGCGTTCACCTTCCACGTGAGCGTCACGGATGGCGTGAACCCGCCCGTGGTGCGGACCGTCACCGTGCCCGTGTCGGTGCCCCACTACGGCGCGGACATCCAGTCGCTGTGGAACTCCGGGCAGTGCACGAACTGCCACGGCAAGGCCGGCAACCTGAGCCTTGCTCCGCTCAGCAGCCACGCGAGCCTGGTCAACGTCACCGCCAAGGCCTGTGGCACCCTCCAGCGCGTCATGCCCGGCGACCCGGACAACTCGGCGCTCGTACGGAAGATGGAGGGCACGGCGTGCGGAGACCGCATGCCCACGGGCAAGCCGGAGTACTTCGATCAGCACCCGGGCATGAACGTCCTGGTCCGCTCGTGGATCCTCGCGGGCGCGGCCAACGACTGACGCACGGCGGGCTCGCGCCCGCTCCAGCCGGGGCATAGGCTCGCGGTCGTGGCCGCGAACCCGCCCCTGCTGGACGACATGGTGCTCTTCGCGGAGGTGGTGGCGACGGCCAGCATCACCTCCGCGGCGGAGCGCCTGGGCCTGCGCAAGTCCACGGTGAGCCGCCGGCTGGCCGCCCTGGAGGAGCGCCTGGGCATCCGGCTGCTCGAGCGCAACACGCGCAGGCTCCGCCTCACGGAAGCGGGCCGCGAGTACCACGCGCACTGCGCACGGCTCGTCGCCGAGGCCCGAGAGGTGAACGCCGCCGTGAGCGAATCGCGCGGTACGCCCCAGGGCACGCTGCGCATCGCCACGCTGTCGCTGCTGGGCGAACTGCTCACGCCCGTCATCGCGGAGCTGCTCCTGCACCATCCCCGGCTGCGCGTGGAGGTGTCACTCGCGCAGACGCACGTGGACCTCATCGCGGAGGAGTACGACCTGGCGCTGCGCACCGGGCCGCTCGCGGACTCGTCACTGATGGCGCGCAGGCTGGGGCGCCTGCGCACCGGTTACTACGCCAGCCCGCACTACCTCAGCCGCCACGGCACGCCCCGGACGCCCGAAGCGCTGACGACCCACGAGTGCATCCTCCTGGCCGAGTCCGGCACCGACGAGGTGTGGTTCTTCGCCGAAGGCCGGAGCACTCGCACCGTACCGGTGACGGGCCGCCTGCGCGTGCCGAGCGAGCGCGCGGGCCAGGCGGCGGCGCGAGCAGGACTGGGCATCGTCCGGCTCGCGGCATCACTGGTGGCGGACGACGTGCGCGCGGGGCTGCTCGTCCCCGTGCTCGAAACCGACACGCCCCCGGGCCTGCCCATCTTCGCTGTCTACCCGAGCAGCCGGCAGCTGCCCCTCAAGGTGCGCGCCTTCCTGAAGCTGCTGTCCGCACGCGGCGCCGCGCTCCCGTGGCAGGAGGAATAGGGGGCTCCTGGCGGAACAATGCGTCCCGCCAGGGGCGCTCGTCGTCACACCCGCCCGCGATTACATCCCGTGGACACGAGGCGCGGCCCCACGAAAGGCCCGCGCCCTTCACGCAAGGATGGGGCCCATGGCTGGCGACGTCATCGAGCTGGGAGACGCGGAGTTCCAACGCGAGGTGCTGGAGTCGGAGGAACCGGTGCTGGTGGACTTCACCGCCACGTGGTGCCCGCCGTGCCGGGTCCTCGCGCCGGTCATCGACTCGCTGGCCGCCGAGTACAAGGGCCGGATGAAGATGGCCAAGCTCAACGTGGACGACCATCCGAGGACGCCCGAGCAGTACGGCATCCGCGCCATGCCCACCCTGCTGTTCTTCAAGGGCGGGAAGGTGGTGAAGCAGGTGGTGGGCGCCCTGCCCAGGGCGAAGCTGGAGGAGGCCGTGCGCCAGGTGCTCTGACGCTCAGCCCACGCCGCCGGACGGCACCGCGCCCGCGAGCCGCGACTCCACGAAGCGCCGGGTCGCGGTGAGCGCCGCTTCGATGCCGTCCGCGCGAGAGCCGCCGCCCCAGGCCACCTCCGGAGAGCCGCCGCCCTTGCCCTCCACGCACGGCGCCGCCTGGGCCATGAGCTGGCCCGCGTCCACACCCTGGCCCCGGAGCGCGTCGCTCGCGGCTGTCACCAGCACCACCTTGTCGCCGCGCGTGGCGGTGAGCACCACGCCCACGCTGCCCGTCGCCTGCCGCAGCGACTCCACCAACGCCTTGAGGTGCGGGGCCGGAACCTCGCCCACATGCGCGGCGACGAGTGCCGTGTCCCCCCAGCGCGTCGCATCCTGGAGCAGCTGCCGGGCCTGCTCCGCGGGAGGCACGCTCGCAGTCGCCACGGCCTGCGAGGGCTTGCGGCGCGCCTCCTGCTCCAGCCGCGTCAGGCGCTCACGCAAGGCCACCACGCGGCGCATGGGCTGCGGCCAGTTGTGCAGGGGCTCCGACAGCGGCGAAAGCGCGCGCAGCCGGGCCTCGCCCTCCAGCCGGGCGGCGGACTCCAGCGAGGTCTCCAGCGCGTCCACCTGCTCGCGCAGCGCCCGGGCCGCTTCGCGCGGCGTCTGGCCCGTGGGCGGCGTGAAGGGCAGCGTCAGCGGTCCGAAGCCGACGATGCCGTCGCCATCAATCTTGCGCAGCATCGCGTTCGCCGCGGGCCGCACCCCGCCGTTGACGTAGCGCTGCAGCGTGCGCCACGCGTACTGGCGGAAGCCCGACAGGTGCTTCACGTAATACGCGGTCCAGCGGGGCACCGGCTGAGAACCGCGCAGGCTCTTGAACGGATCCGCCCCCGGCCCCAGCTCGATGGTGAGCCCCACCTCCAGCGCGTCCTGCATCAGCCGGTGCACGAGCCCTCGGTACAGGCCCAGCTCCTGCGGCAGCGACAGGTCATAGCCGAACAGCGGGGACCAGACCGTGTCGTCGCTGACGTGCGTGGCATAGAAGCCGTCCACGCGTCCGTCCTTCACCGCGAGCCAGTACTGGAAGATTCCCTCGCGCAGCGTCCACGCGAACCACTCCTCCGTGAAGTCGAGCGTGGAGTGGTACTTGTCCGCGTTGAGCGACCGGTACAGCTCCCGCAGCCGGGGCGCGCAATCCGGCATCTCCCGCCCGTCCACGATGCGGTAGCCCGCGGCCTCCAGCAGCCGTCCGTCGCGGCGCCGGTTCTCGCGCACCTGCCGGCTGACCTCGTGCGTGGGCAGCGTCATGCGCGTGTGCGACCCGTAGACGAAGCCGTAGTCCCGCGCGGCCAGCGTGTTGAGCAGGGGCGACGCGTTCGCCGGGTTGATGGCGGGGAACACGATGGCGTGTCCGGGGAACTGCTCCACCAGGAAGGCGGTGAGTCGCTCCAGCTGTGCCTCGTCCAGGCTCACGCTCAGGTTGCGCAGCACCAGCCAGTGGTCCACGTAGACGCACTTGTCGATGCGCGCCGCCTTCAACATCCCGCCCAGCGTCCGCATGGCCCCGCGCATCACCACCGCGCGCGCCGCGCCGTACGTCTCCGCCGTCACGGCCGCCACCGGCAGGCCGATGTAGCGCACCCACAACGAATGCAGCGGGGAGTTGCCGTACTCCGCTTCGTTGATGGCCAGCGGGATGCGCAGGTCATCCATCGCCAGCAGCCGCAGGGTGGTGCGGTCGGAGAGGAAGGCGGTGCTGCCGCGCTTCATCAGCGGGACGAAGTAGTCGCGCGAGAGACGCGCTTGCGGCGTCTCCGGCCAGGCGCACGCGTCGACCGTGTCCGCGTCGTAGAGGGTCATGCCCTCCACTCTAGCGCTTGAGTGCGCGCTCGATGCGGCGGCGCAGTCCGTCCTCGGACAGCATGCCGCGCTGCGCGTCGATGACCTTCCCGTCCCGGTCCAGGAAGTAGAGCGTGGGCAGCGCATTCACCTGGAATGCGCGCGCCACGTCGTCGTCCGCGTACACCACGTACGGGCGCAGGTCCGGCTGGAAGCGCTGGAGGAAGTAGTCCACCTCCTGCGACGCCGTGGAGCCCTCGTCCCGGCTGGCCGCCACGAAGACGAGCCCCTGGGACTCGTACTCCTTGGCCAGCTTCACCAGGGACGGCATCTCCTCGCGGCACGGCGGACACCACGTGGCCCAGAAGTCGAGCATCACCACGCTCCCCTTCAGGTCCGACAGCGCGAGCGAGCCGCCCTCGTGCTTCGTCAGCTGGAAGGACGGCGGCGACGCCCCGTCAGGCACCAGCCGCGCACGCTGCGCCTCGCGCACGCCCAGGAACGCCAGCGCCGCCAACCCCAGCACCGCCACCACGGACAGCGCCGTCTTGGCCTTGTCCCCGCGCGCGCCCGGCGGCGGCGTCCCTTCCGTCCCAGCCTGCTGTGTCATCCGCGTTCCTTCCGTGTCAGGCGGCCGTGCACCCGCGTCAGGGCCCAGCGCACCCCGGCCCGCACCCGCGGTCGGCGCACCACCCACGCCGCCAGCGGAGGGCCCCAATAATAGTACCCGTCGATGAACCCCTGGCCGAGCCGGCTCTTCCGGAGCACGTCATCGCGGTAGGCCCGGAACGCCACCAGCTCCGGCGCGCCCTCGCCAAAGGCCGCCGTCACCACGAAGCACGACGACGCGGGGCTCACCCACATCAGCTTGCCGTTGGTGAGGTTCACCACGACCTTCAACTCCCGCTGCTCCGTGTAGAGGAAGGCCAGCAGGTCGCGCCGCGCGGCCGGGAACTCCTGTCCGCCCGCCTCCTCGAAGTCGATGCGCGTGCTGACGGTGCTGCCCACCTCATCCACCGTGAAGCGGTAGCGCTTGGAGCTGCGCCGGTGCTCCACCTCCAGGCCCTTCAATTCGCCGAAGTAGGACAGGAAGGGCACCCGGCACGCCGGGCAGACGAAGCGGTGGTAGGCGTGCGTCGGGACGAAGGCGTAGTCCCCCAAGCGCTTGCAGCCCGTGTTGGGGCACACCAGCTTCACCGTCGCCTGGGCCGCGTTGCGCGGGTCGTAGCGCGACAGGCCGGAGTCCTTGTCGAACACCGGCGGAGGCCGCGGCGGCTGGCCCACCATCTGACGCGTGGGGTGCGCGGCGCGCTCCAGCTCCTGGGCCTTTCGCCACGCCAGCTCCGCCGCCTCCAGCCGGCCGTCCGCGGTGTGCACCAGCGCCTCCGCGTGCGCGCGCAGGGCCGCCACCAGCCGGTCCACCAGCGGCGACACCGCCGGCTCGCGCGCCACCGCGAAGGCCTCCGCCAGCACCCGCTCCATCTCCGGCAGGAGCGCCTGGGCCGCCTTGCGCGACGGATCCTCCGCCCGCCGGTACACCGGAGGCTCCGGAAGTTTCGCGAACAACGCCGAGGCCTGGGCCCGCACGCGCTCCAGCGCCGCGTCCCCCCGCCCCACGTCCAATCCCGCCGCCCGCGTCTGGGCGGCCCTGATGAGTTCTTCGGGCTGCAAGGGCGTGGACCTTAGGGGCCCCCAGGCCCCCTGTCAGCGACTGAGGAGCGACAGGTCAGGAAACTCGCCATGTGCCCGGGGTCGATGTAAGACGACGTAGGAGGATGTGAATCATGGGCGTGTTGAAGTTCCTGGTCTGGACGACCTGCGCTGTGGGTCTGGGCGTCTTCCTGGCGCGGGGCAACGTGGACGGCCGGTCCCCGCTGGAGCACATGGAGCGCACCTGGAAGCGCACCGTGAACCCCTCCACCTTGGACAAGGTGAAGGGCAGCGTGGGGGACGCGCTGGACGACGCGAAGGGCGCCGTGTCCCAGAAGTCCGCCAACGCGGCGGGCCCGCGCGAGCGCATCACCGCCGAGGACCGGGCGGCCATCAACGACATCATCGCCAAGAAGAAGTAGGCGCCGCGTTGCGTCCGGGCACCCCGTAGGGCCGGTTGCTGATCGCCGGCCTCCCCCTTCCGCCCGCCCCACCCCGTGCCTAGCTTGCGCCGGGGCATTGGGTTGGACGGTGGTGGGAAGGCGGGGCCCATGGGTTGGTCGCGGTTCGGGGGCGGCATCAGGGTGGCGGTGCTGGCGTGCGCGCTGGGGACAGCGGGCAGCGCCGCGGCACGCCCCCCCGGAAAGTTGTGGCTGGAGGCGCAGAACCGCGCCGTCTCCCGGCAGCACTCCAACATCAGTGACGTGGCCCGCAAGGCGATGCCGGCCGTGGTGTCCATCACCACGCGCCAGGACCTCGCGGAGGTGGCTCCGGGCGAGGAGCCCCAGCGCGGCATCGGCTCCGGGTTCATCATCCATCCGGACGGTTACATCCTCACCAGCGCGCACGTGGTGGACGGGGCCTCGGAGGTCACCATCTCCATCCGCAGCGCCAACGGCTACGTGGAGGAGTTCCCCGCCACGGTGGTGGGCGAGGACGAGCGCACGGACTGCGCGCTCCTCAAGGTGGACGCGCCCCGGAAGCTGCCGGTGCTGAAGCTCGCGTCCGCGTCCCACGTGGGCATCGCGGACTGGGTGGTCGTCATCGGCAACCCGTTCGGCCTGGCGCACTCCGTGACGGTGGGCGTGGTGAGCTACGTCGGCCGCACGGACGTGACGCCCAACGGCCGCGACGGCGACTTCGACTACCTGCAGATGGACGCCTCCATCAACCCGGGCAACTCCGGCGGACCGGTGCTCGACCTGCACGGCGACGTGGTGGCGGTGGCCAACGCCGTCAACGTGTCCGGCCAGGGCATCGGGTTCGCCATCCCCATCGACATCGCGAAGACGGTGATTCCGCAGCTCAAGGCCCACGGGCGCATGCGCCGGGGGTGGATGGGCATCAGCGTGCAGGACTTCTCCCCGGAGGTGGCGCAGGCGTTCAACCTGAACCCGCGAGGCCGGGGCGTGGTGGTGACGGACGTGGTGGAGGACGGCCCCGCCGCCCGCGCGGGCCTGCGCACCGGGGACGTCATCCTGAACATGGACCGGCTGTCCGTGGCGCGGGCGCACACGCTGCGCTGGCAGGTGGCCGCGCGCGGCGTGGGCCAGCACATCCGGCTGCAGCTGCGCCGGCTGGGCCGCCCCGTGACACTGAAGGTGAAGCTGGAGGACCTGCCCCTGGTGGAGTCGGCGCCGTCCACGCTGGCCTCGGGTGGCACGCCAGGCGAGCGCGCAGCCAGCGCCCGCTCCGTGCTGGAGGAGCTGCTCTCCCCGGTGCCGCGCACCCAATCCGGACGGTCCGGAGGCATTCCCAAGGCCGAGGACGGCCTGGCCGCCCCCTGACGGATGGGGCCTCCAGGGCCCTGGCGGGTCTCCAGGCTCCTTGCGTTCCGCGAAACCCGGCGATACACCGTCCGCCTTCACATCGTGGCGGATCCACCCCCAGGTGGCGTCACGGGTCTTCCAAGCATCGATTCGCAGGAGAGTCCGTACCATGGCCGAGGCCACCCAGACGACGAAGCCCACCCATTGGCCGCGCACCGCCAAGGGCAACGGCAAGAAGGCGTGCACCGTGGAGGGCTGCAAGCGCCCCTACCGCGCCAAGAGCTACTGCTTCTTCCACTTCAAGAAGTGGCGCCAGGGCGAGCTGCCCCACACGCGCTACCGCGTGTGCTCCAAGCCGGAGTGCCGCGCCAAGGTCGGCCCCAAGGCCGGTCTGTGCGAGAAGCACTTCGCCGAGACCTACAAGAAGGAAGCGGCGGCCTAAGTCGCCCCGGCTGTTCGCGTGGCGCCGGCCCCCCGCCTCACTCGCGGGGAGTCCCCGGCGCCACCGCGCGGCCCAGATGCTTGAAGGCGTTGAGCCACAGCTCCGCCTCTCGCTGGGTCAGTCGCGCACGCATCAACGTCCGCTCCAGTTCATGCAGCACGTGCTGCGGCGCCTCCGGGTTGAGGAAGTCCGCCGCCAGCATCGCCGCGCGCATGCGCCCGCTCAGCGCGTTGAGCGTCCCCAGCCGCGCGCCTGCCTCCTCCTCCTGAGGCAGCACGGGCGCGGACGTGAGCCCCTGCCGGTGGCAGAGGTACAGGAGCACCGCGGAGGACTGCGCCAGGTTCATGGACGGCTGCACGTCCGACGTGGGGATGACGAGCAGGTCCTGGCAGTGGGTGAGGTCCTCGTCGGACAGCCCGCGCTGCTCCCCGCCGAACAGGAGCGCCACCCGCCCCCGAGTGCTCTCCTCCGCCAGCCGCCGCGCCGCGTCCTCCGGCGTCAGGGGGGCGCGCTTCACCACCTGGGTGCGCGACGTGGTGCCCACCACGTACACACAGTCCTCCAGGGCCTCCGCCAGGGTGGGTGCGACGCGCATGCCCGAAAGGATGTGGCCGCTCTTCACGGCCATCCGCTCCGCCAGGCTGAAGTCCTGGACCACGGGCTCCGAGAGGATGAGACGTTCGAAACCGAAGTTCGCCATGACCCGGCAGACAGCACCGAGGTTGTCGGGTGAACGGGTCTGATGAAGGACGACAGTCAGCTCCGCACCTGGTCGCATGCACCGGAGTTTAGCTGGTGGTGCGTCGGCGTGATCGGTATATTCCCGTTGATGCGTCGCTGGGTCCCTGGCCTGCTCCTGTCGCTGTCCCTGCTCACCACCGCGTGTGATGGCACGGGTGCGCCCGTGCGCTCCTCGCTCACGGCGCGGCAGGCGCTGAGCAGCTCGCCAGAGGTGGTGGAGTTCGAGTCCCCGTCCGTCCGCCTGGAGCTCTTCCGGGACATCGCGCGCCAGTCGGAGCAGCAGGCCGGGCAGTCCGCGCAGGGCGTGGCGCTCTTCCCCATCATCCAGGGCAACGAGTTCGTCGCGGCGCCGGGCTTCGAGCCTCGCGCGGACCTGCTCCAGCCGCCGGAGGCGGGCAGCGGCCTCCAGTTCGTCTTCGACGCGCGGACGGGCGACCGTTGGCCGGAGGACCGGCGGGAGAGCCTGCAGGGCCTGTCGGAGCGCGAGGCCGCGGAGCTGGTGGCGCGCACGCTGCTGGCACTGTGGGGCATCCAGCCGGAGGGCGCGGTGCGGGTGGACCGGGCCGCGGGCGCGCCGTACGCGGTCGCCTACGTGGACGGCATCCTGCGCATCAACCCGGCGTTCCTCTACCTGGCAACGGCCTACGGTCCTGCTTCCATGACGGCGGGCCTCCAGTAGAGTCGCGCGCCTCATGAGCTGGCCCCGCTCCCGCCCCTTCCCGGCGGTCAGTGGCCGGGGCCGCGAGGCGCCTCCGACGTGAACACCTCCGCCCTCCACGCGCAACTCACCCACACGCTTCGCCAGACGGACCTGCCGTCGCTCGGCACGCCCTACAAGGGCAAGGTTCGCGACACGTACCGCAAGGGCGACACGCTCATCCTCGTGACGAGCGACCGCCTCTCCGCGTTCGACCACGTGCTCACCACCATCCCCTTCAAGGGCGAGGTGCTCAACCGCCTGGCGGCCTTCTGGTTCGACCGCACGAAGCACATCGTCCCTAACCACGTGCTGGACGTGCCGGACGCGAACGTCACCGTGGCGCGCGCCTGCCAGCCCTACTCCGTGGAGGTGGTGGTGCGCGGCTACCTCACGGGCAGCCTGTGGCGCGACTACGAGAAGGGCACGCACACTGCCTACGGCGTGCCCTTCGCGGAAGGGCTGCGCAAGGACAGCGCGTTCGAAGCGCCCATCCTCACGCCGTCCACCAAGGCCGAGTACGGCAAGCACGACGAGCCCATCTCCGAGGCGGAAATCCTCTCGCGCGGGCTGGCCACGCCGCGCGACTGGGCCCGCATCACGGAGGCCGCCCGGGGTCTGTTCCAGGAGGGCCAGAAGTGGGCGCGCACGCGCGGCCTCATCCTGGTGGATACGAAGTACGAGTTCGGGAAGGTGGGCGACGAGCTCTACGTCATCGACGAGATGCACACCCCGGACTCCAGCCGCTACTGGGTGGCGGACGAGTACGAAGCGCGCTTCGCCAAGGGCGAGGACCAGAAGATGTTGGACAAGGAGAACATCCGCCAGTGGCTCATCCGCGAGCGGAACTTCTCCGGCCACGGCGCGCTGCCCGCCATCCCGGACGACGTGCGCGTGGACCTGGCCACCAAGTACGTGGCCGCCTACGAGCGCATCACCGGCACGTCCCTGGTGCTGACGCCCGGGGACGTGCACGCGCGCATCGAAGAGCACCTGCGGGCGAAGGGCTATCTCTAGCCCCCTCGCCCCAAGCCGCGCGGCGCTTCAGTTCGCGCGGCCGAAGACGCGCTGGAACACCGCGTCCATCTGGCGCGTGTGGTAGCCCGGGGAGAAGCAGTCGGAGACCTCCTCGGGCGTCATCATCTTGAGCAGGTCCGCGTCGTTCAGCAGGGCCTGCCGGAAGTCCACGCCCTCCTCGAACATCCTCATCGCGTTGCGCTGGACGACGACGTACGCGGCCTGCCGGTCCATGCCCTTGCGAGCGAGCTCCAGCAGCAGGCGCTGCGAGTTCACCACGCCACCCAGCAGGTCCAGGTTCTTCTTCATCTGCTCCGGGTAGACGCGCATGTTCTCCACCAGGCCCGCGAAGCGGTGGAGCATGAAGTCCAGCAGGACGGTGGCGTCCGGACCAATCACGCGCTCCACCGACGAGTGCGAGATGTCCCGCTCGTGCCACAGCGCCACGTCCTCCATGGCGCTGACCGCGTAGCCGCGCAGCAGGCGCGCCAGGCCCGTGAGGTTCTCCGACAGGATGGGGTTGCGCTTGTGCGGCATGGCGCTGCTCCCCTTCTGTCCCGCCGTGAAGGGCTCCTCCGCCTCGCGCACCTCCGTGCGCTGGAGATGGCGGATTTCCACGGCGAACTTCTCCAGGCTCGCGCCGACGAGGGCGATGGCGGTGAAGAACTCCGCGTGCCGGTCGCGCTGCACCACCTGGCTGGAGGCGGGCGCGGGCGTGAGGCCCAGCTTCTGGCAGACGTGCTCCTCCACGGACGGCGGCAGGTGCGCGAACGTGCCCACCGCTCCGGAAATCTTGCCCACGGCGATGGTGTCGCGCGCGTGCTGAAGGCGCGTGCGGCCCCGGCGCAGCTCGTCGTACCAGATGGCCAGCTTGTGCCCGAAGGTGATGGGCTCCGCGTGGATGCCGTGGCTGCGGCCCATCTGCAGCGTGTGCTTGTGCTCGAAGGCGCGCTTCTCCACCGCGGCCATCACTCGGTCCATGCCCTTCAGGAGCAGGTCCACGGAGTCGCGCAGGGTGAGGCCCAGCGACGTGTCCAGCACGTCCGAGGACGTCATGCCCAGGTGCAGCCAGCGGGCGCTGGGGCCCACGCGCTCCTCCACGAAGGTGAGGAAGGCGATGACGTCGTGCTTGGTGGTGCGCTCAATCTCCTCGATGCGCGCGGCGTCCGCTTCGGTGAAGTCACCGGCGCGGGCGAGGCAGTCCGCCAGCGCGTCCTTGGGGGCGAGGCCTTGCGCGACCATGCCCTCCAGCGCGGCGAGCTCCACGTCGCGCCAGCGGCGGTAGCGGGCGACGTCGGACCAGAGGGAGGCCATTTCGGGACGGCTGTAGCGTGGAATCACTCGTAGACCTTCACGGCAAAGTCCCGGCGCGCCGCGAACCGGAGCACTTCCAGCGCGACGTCACAGGACGGACCTGACTTCTTCGCGGCGGTGATGTTGAACGAGAGGTCCAGGCCTTCGGGCCGCGCCACCGCCAGCGCGCCGGGGTCGACCTTCTCGAGGATGATGCGATTCGCCAGCCTCCCCGCCTGCTGACCGAGCGCCAGCGGGGCCGGCGAGAGGGCCAGCGTCGCGCCCTCCTTCACCTGGCTGGCCGTGAGCGCCACCAGCGGCACCTTGCGAGAGGCACTGAAGGCGATGAGCGCCTGGACGACGGAAGCGTTGCCCACGGTCTTGTCCGCAACCATCAGGAGGCCGTCGACCTTCCCCGCCGCGCCCTCCAGCACCTCGCCCACGCGCTCCTGCGCCTCCACGGCCAGCGGGACGATGGTGAGCCCCAGGCCAGCGCCAGCGGAGCGGGCCTGCGCCACCGCGCCCGCCGAGGAGCGCGGGTCATGCAGGATGCCCACGCGCTTCGCGCCGGGAGCCACGGCCTTGAGCGCGGCCAGCTCCGGCCCGAAGTCACTGGTGAGCGCGATGCCGGTGACGTTGGAAGCCTCCAGGCCGTACTTCTCGTGGTACGGCACCATGGCGAAGAGCACGGGCACGTCCTCGCCCAGCGAGCGGCGCGCGGCGTTGGCGGCCAGCGGCCCCAGGGCGAGCACCAGCGCGGGCTTCTGCGCGGCCAGCGACTTGAAGACGCGCGCGGCCTCCGTGGGGCTTTCCTCCAGGGTCAGCTCGGTGACGTCCGCGCGGACCTCGGACGTGAAGCCGGCGAGGAAGGAGGCGTACGGCGCCAGGCTCGAGGACTTCACGGCCACCACGCGAGGCCGGACAGGACTGCGCGATGACGCCTGCGCGAGGGCGACGACGGGCAGGAGGAGCGTGAGGAGCGCGAGCCTCCGGAGCGTCGTCATCACGGCGCGTCTTGGCAGCAGCGGAAGCCCACGTTCGCGGCCTTCAACGTCGGAGCACTCCGGCGGCGCGCGGAGCAGCGGGCAGTGTCGCCGGCCGTGTCGAAGGCGCCGCCCTTGATGAGCAGCTCCTCGGAGTTGGGGTTGGAGTTGGGGGACTTGGAGGCGGTCCACTCGGCGACGTTGCCGGAGAGGTCCGCCACGCCGTAGCCGGAGTGGCAGGCATGTTGGGCTCCGGACTGCGCCAGGGTGTGCGTCGCGGTCGCATCCGTCGTGCCGGTGTTGCAGGCCGTCTGGACCTGCTCTTCGCCGGTGGAGAAGCGCGCGTTGCCAGGGCCCTTGCAGGCCTTCTCCCACTCCTCCTCCGAGCACAGCCGCTTGCCGAGTCCTTCGCAGGCGGCCTTCGCGTCGAGCCACGTCGCGGAGACGCGGGGCTTGCGGCCGGCCTGGTTGGGAAACTCGTATTCGTCGACGCAGAACGAGTTCACCGTGACGCTGGCCATGGGCATTTCGTCGGAGGAGCCGGACGCCTGCAGGTCCTCCGGGGACGAGCCCATCTTGAAGCTGCCGCCGCTCACCAGGCGCATGCCAGCCGGACAGGAGCCCGTGGCCAGGATGCCGTCCCCCGCGGCGGCGGTCCCGGGCGTGGCGGGCGTGGGGCTGTTCTTCGCGGCCTGGGCCTGGCGCAGGCGCAGGTAGAGGTAGCCACCGCCCGCGCCCAGCGCGATGCCGGCCACCGCGAGGATGATCATCCACACCATCGAACTGGGGCCGGAGCGGACCGGCTTCGCCTGCGTGGCCCGCGTCGTGGGAAGCGTGTGCAGGCCAGAGGTGGAAGGCGGCAGCCGGCGCGCCGAGGAGCGGACACCCGACACTTCCGGCGGGGGTTCGCCCTTGCGCGAGCGGCCGCCCGTGGAGTTCTCGCCGTGAACGCCAGAAGCGCGGACCGCGCCCTGGGCCGCCGAGGCTCGCGGGGCGCGGGGACCCGAGGGGTCCGAGCCGCGCGAGTTCACCGACGACACCGCGCCCGAGGCCCGAGGGTTGCGGCCACCGCGGCTGGAGGAACGGGACTCCGAGGGTTCGTCGTCGTCGGAGTTACGGCCGGACCGTGACTCCGTGGCGGATGCATCCGCGTTGCGATTGCTGGACCGGCTGTCGGAGGACGCCTCACCGCCGCGACCGGAGCGTCCGCCGCCCGACGAGGACTCACCGCGACCGGAGCGCTCGTCACTCAGGGCGGCTTCACCGCGACCATTGGAGCGCGCGTCGCCAGCGGCGGCCTCGCCACGGCCGTTGGAGCGGCCCTCACCCGATGCAGCTTCACCGCGACCGTTGGACCCGAGGTTGCCCGAGGAGGACTCGCCGCGACCGGAGCGCCCGTCACTGGACGATTCGCCGCGCCCCGAGCGTCCATCGCCGGACGAGGCTTCACCGCGACCGGAGCGCCCGTCGCTGGACGCTTCACCCCGACCGTTGGAGCGAAGGTCGCCCGAAGAGGCTTCACCGCGACCGGAGCGCCCCTCGCCCACGGCGGCTTCACCCCGACCATTGGAGCGCCCGTCGCTGGAAGAGGACTCACCGCCTCCACGGGCAGCGGACCGCGCCTCGGACGCGCCCTCCGCGGAGCGGGCGCCGCGAGGATCCGCCGGGAACGACGGCTCCTCCGCCTTCGCGAAGATGCGCATCACCGGCTCGGCGGCCTTGGCCGGAGCCGCGCGCGGTTCATCCCCCGGGCGCGAAGCCGCACGGACCTCCTGCTGCGTCGCCCCGTCGGGGGCCTGCCCCAGGAGCCGAGGGTCCTGCGCCGCCGCCTCCGCACCCTTGCGGCCCGCCGGCGCCACCGCGCGCATCTCCTGCTGCGTCGCCGCGTCGGACACGGAGCGCGCTTCCGGCCCCGTGATGTAGTCCAGCGCCTGCGCGTTCGAGCCCAGGATGGCCGCCAGCGTCGCCGCGTCCAGCGGCTGCGTCGCATCCGGCGGAGGCGAGTCGTCCACCGCCGGGATGGGCGCGGCCGGCGTGGGCGCGCTCGCCACCGGCATCATGCCCGTGGGCACCGGCGGCAGCGGCTTGTTCGCCGCGCGCGCGGCCACCGCGGACGGCGGCAGTGCGCCCGACGCGGGCATCGCGCGCTGCCTCGACGCCGCGGCCGGGTGCCGATGCACCAGCGCCGCGAACTCCGCGTGCAGATCACCGCCCGACTTCGGACGGGCCAGCGGGTTCACGTTGAGCGCGCGCCGGTAGAGGGACTCGAACGCGGGCGGCAGGTCCGGATGCCGCACCGACACCTCGGGAACTCCGCCGTCCTCCGGCAGGAGGCCCGTCACCATCTCCCCCATCAACACGCCCAGCGAGTACACGTCCATGCGCGTGTCCAGCTCCGCGCCATTCACGTACTCGGGAGCGATGTACGCCGCCGCCCGGTGCCCCTTCTGCGCCTGCACGAAGGGCAGGTGCGGCACCGCGAGCCCCAGCCCGTAGTCCGACACCTTCAACAGGTCCGGCAGGACGAAGACGTTCTCCGGCTTCACGTCCGAGTGCGGCCCGAAGCGGTGCGCCCCGTCCAGCGCCGCCGCCATCTGCGCCAGCAGCGGCTCCACTTCCTTCAGCGTGAACAGCTGCCCCTTCGCCGCGCGCTGCTCCATCATCCGGCGCAGCGAGAGCCCTTCCAGCAGCTGCATGGTGAAGAAGGGCCGGTCCCCGTCCACGCCCTCCTCGTACACGCGCACCAGGTTGGGGTGGTTGAGCTTCTTGCCCACCCGCATGGACAGCGCGAACTGCGTGCGCTCCTCCGGCTGCTGCACCAGCCGGGGCTGGATGACCTTCAGCGCCACCTCCACGTCAATGGCCTGGTCCTGCGCGCGGAAGACGAAGCCCAGAGGCCCCGCCCCTACGACTTCCTGGATGGCGTAACGGTCAGCGACGACGTCGCCCGGCTTGTACGGCGCGCCTTCCGTGCCTCGCTTGCGCGCCGCCCCCGCTGCCTGACGCGCGGCCGCGTCGAACTTCTGGCCACACGTGGCGCAGGTTTCACTCGTATCAGGGACATGGCTGCCGCAGCGGTAGCAGAGCAAAGCAGTGAAACTCCGGAACGGGGCCGCGGGGGGGCGACCCCCCCGGTGGACGACCGGGGGGCTCCATTCTGCCCGCTCCGAGGCCGTTGAGGAACGACGTTGCGCGCCGGGCCCTAGCGGCCGGTGGACCCGAAACCTCCGTCCCCCCGGGAAGTCACCTCCAGCACCTCCACCTCCCGCAGGACCGTGGCCGTCACGGGGGCCACCACCAGCTGGGCCACCCGGTCGCCCCGACGCAGGGTGAAGGGGGTGTTGGACAGGTTCACGAGCAGCACCTGCACTTCCCCCCGGTAGTCCGCGTCCACCGTCCCGGGGGAGTTGAGGCACGTCACCCCGTGCCGGAGCGCCAGCCCCGAGCGGGGTCGCACCTGGCCCTCGAAGCCCGGAGGCAGCGCGAAGGCCAACCCGGTGGGGACGGCCATCCGCTCCAGGGGCTGGAGTACCCGCTCTCCTTCGATGTCCGCCCGAAGGTCCAGCCCGGCGGCCAGCTCCGTCTCATGGCGCGGCAGGGGCAGCGGGTCCGGATGCGAGCGCACCCGGCGCACGGGGACGGTCAGCGAGGGGTCCATGCCCTCCGCCGTAACACGCACCCCGCCCCCCCTCTACTTCCTGGCGGCGACGTCACGGGTCGTGTGGCCGGCCTGTCACAGCTCGGTCGCGCCGTCCGCCATGCGCAGCGCGGTGCGGAACCCGAACGGGTCCACCGGCCGAGCGGCCAGCTCCAGCTGGTAGTGCAGGTGTGGCCCGGTGGACCGGCCGGTGCTGCCCGACAGCGCGATGGCCTGCCCCTTCTCCACCCGCGTGCCCGCCTTCACCAGCAGCTCCGAGTTGTGACAGTACGCCGTCGTCACACCCCGCCCGTGGTCCAGCACCAGCACGCGGCCGTTGACGGAGTCCTCGCTCGCGCGGCGCACCACGCCCGCGGCCACCGCCGTCACAGTCGTGCCCGAGCGCACCGCCAGGTCCACTCCCGTGTGCATCCGGCGCGTGCGCAGCGTGGGGTGGACGCGGTAGCCGAAGGGGCTCGTCACCGGGGCGCTCTCCGACACCGGCCACCCGAGCATCAGCGCCGTGGACAGCGCCAGCGCCTGAGCGGCGCCCACGGAGGAGCCCTCGAAACCGGGGGGCAGCTGCTTCGCCAGCCGCTCCAGGCTGAGCGCCCCACCCTCCGCGTCCACCCGCTCCAGCGCGAAGCGCGCGGGCACCCGCCCGGCGAACACCGCCGTCACCCGCGCCTCCTCCGACGGGAAGTCCGTGGCGAGCGCGTCCAGCATCCGCCGCGTCGCCGCCGGTCCCTTCGCTGGATCCACCAGCGTCTCCGGAGCGATGCCCAGCTCACGAGCCAGCGCGAGCGAGGGCTCGCGGGCCTTCGGCTCCAGGGCCTTCAGCGCCGCGTGCGTCCCCCACGCCAGCGCCTCCGCGCTCGTGGGCACGCGGGTGAGCAGCGCGGCGGGCAGCGCGTCCGGCACGGGCACGGCCGTCCCGCTCACGCCGTCGTAGTACGCGAGCAGCGGCCGGGCCGTGGTGCGCGTGTTGAAGGCCCAGGCGCCAGCGCGACGCAAGAGCGCGCCCGCGGGCGTGTGGTGGTACGCGCACCAGACGCAGAGCAGCGCGAAGGTGAAGTCCAAGAGTCCCCGGGCGCGTCGAGCGAACATGCGTCAGGGCCTCAGCGAAGGAAGGACAGCACCGGTGCCGCGTCCCAAGCCGCCGCCAATCCCAGGGGCGCCACCATGAGGCAGCCCAAGAGCCCGCGAGTCCACGCCCGCCGCGAGCCCACCGCCTCACACGCCGCGTCCGCGTGCTGGAGGTTGCGCAGCACCGCACGCCAGCCCAGCGACACGCTCACCCCGAGCAGCGCCGCCACCGCCAGCCCCCGGGCCGCCCAGTCCGCGGCGACGTCGCCGAACAGCGGCCGCCACGACAGGTACACCGTGCCCTGGACGAGCCGGGCCACCGTGCATGCGCCCGCGAGCACCACGCCCGCGGTGGCCAGCGGCCGCACCCACCGCATCGGAGTGGGCCGCCGCAGACAGCGCCGCAGCAGCGCCTTCCACGACGAGGCCTCCGAAGCGGACGCCGTCACCGGACGCCAGGGCTCCACGGGCCGGGCCGCCTCGGTCTCGCGATAGCCGAGCGCCGGTAGCGCCAGGAGCAGGTCCGCCGCCAGCTCCCAGGCCAAAGCCAGGCCCCGAGCCAGCCGGGTGCGCGTCTCCAGCGACACCCAATCCACCATGGAAGCGAGCGCGGGGAACTGGCCCACCCACGCATCGAACGCGGAGTCCAACCGGTCCACAGCCGTGAGCAACCGGTCATCCAGCGTGTCCGCCGCAGCGTGCACGCCCACCGCCACCAGCGCGAGCAGGCCCAGCGGCATGAACGCCCAGCGGAACGCTCCCAGGAACCGGGACACGTCCGTGAGGAAGCTGCTCGAAGGCTCCGAGGAGCTGGATGGGTGGACCGGCATGCAGCGCCTCCAGGGCGGTCCCCCATCAACGCGGGAGGCCCTCCCGGGGTTTTAAGCCTCCACCCTGCCAGGACGAAAACACCGCCGGCTCCCGCCTTGGGCGCGCCAAACCTGTCCGACAGGAGGGTTGCGCGGAATAAGCAATCCGCTGGGTCCCGTAGAAGAGAGATGACTTCAGAAGAAGGAGCCTCCTGCGCCTCTGCCGAGCAGGGGGGCAGGCGCCGCGTCGCAAAGGACCCGACTCCGCGCTTCAAGGGAGCGGAGCGCGAGGTGCTTGCCGCCGCTGAGCGACTGGTGCCGCGGGAGCACCTGGCCCGGAAGGTGCGAGAGGTGGTGAAGCGCTTCGAGCTGGGGCGGGTGGAGGCGGGGTACTCGGCGTTGGGACAGAAGGGGTATGCGCCGCGCGAGTTGCTGGCGCTCTGGGTGTACGCCAGCCTCGTCGGCGTGCACCAGGGCACGCAACTGGCGCATGCGCTGCAGACGGACCTGGCGCTGCGGCTGTTGAGCGCGGGCCACTGCGTCAGCCGCTCCGTGCTCAACCGCTTCCGCGCCAGCCAGGGCCCCCTCTTCCTGGCAGCGATGGAAGAAACCGTCCGGTGGGCCTACCAGGAAGGCCTCATCGAGGAGCAGTGCCTGGCCGTCGATAGTGTGCGTCTGCGGGCGCACGCCAGCGGCCGTCAGGTGCGCGTGCAGCGGCACTCGCTCAAGCGCCTCGAGGCATTGGCCCAGGTGGAGGTCCGCTTGCTGACGGCGTCAGCGCAAAAGCACCATGAGGACCAGGTGCAGCGCCACCAGCAGGCCGTCTTGCTGTGCCAAGAGCGGGCAGCGGCCACCGTGGTGCTCAGCAACCCCAGCGCGGGGCTGATGCAGTTTCCCGGCAATGGGGTGCACCCGGGCCACCGGGTGACGGGGGTCTCCAGTGGGGCGCGGCAGCGGCTGGTGGTGGGAGTGCTGCTGTCGGCTTCGGGCAATGACAAGGGCCACCTGGCCCAGGCCCTCCAGGAGGCGCGGCGGGTGCTGCATCAGGCCGGGCTGCCCGCGTCCGCGCAGCTTCAGGTGGCTGGCGACGCGGGCTACTGGAGCGAGGAGGACCTGCGCTTCGCCGCACTCAACCGCGCTTGGGTGGATGTGCTTCTCAAGGAGTCCTCCCCGACGGGCCCGCTGGCCAACAAACCCGGAATGCTCCCGCGCGAGGCCTTCGAGTTTCAGCCCTCGACGCGAGCCGTGGTGTGCCCGGCAGGGCGCACCATGCGGGGGCCCGTGCGCGATACCTCTGGCGCGTGCGAAGCCTACTTCGGCGTCGGATGCGCGGACTGCCCCTTGCGTCCGCGGTGTACGCAGAGGCCGCGCCGCAAACTCACCGTGCGCTGGGAGTACGAACGCTTTCGCCAGGCCATGCTCCTGCGCATGTCCCAACGGGGGGCCGCGGCCCGCTACCACCAGCGCATCGCCACCGTGGAGCCGGTGTTCGCCTCGGTGGAGCACGACATGCGTTTCCGTCGTCTCAGCTCCCGCCACCCCAGCACCGTCCGGGCCGAAGTCCTCCTCAAACTCCTGGCCCACAACATCCGCCGGCTGCTGACACGCAGCCGGCTTTTTTGCGTCTACTTCGTGCTGGAGGCGCCTGCCTCCCTTGAGGCTCAGTAGCCAGTCAGCCTGCACCCCTATTCCGCGCAGACCTCCAGTCGGACAGGTTCGAGCCATGCGCCGCCGCCGGGTGGAGAGCCCCCAGGCCCGCAATGACAACGCCCCGCCCCTTCGCGCCCGGAGGCGGGAGGAGACGGGGCGTTTCCGGTCGCGGCCTTCCTCACGGAGGGCCGCTACACGGGGGCCGGATTCAGGCCTTCGCGTCCGGCGTCGGGGCGGCCGGGGCGGCGGCGGCCGGGGGCGTGCCCTGCGCGGCGGTGCGCTCGGCCATGGCCTCCTTGCGAGACAGGCGGATCTTGCCCGTCTTGTCGATGCTGACGACCTTCACCAGCACCTCGTCGCCCTCGGTCAGCACGTCCGACACGCTCTTCACGCGCTTGTCGGACAGCTCGGAGATGTGGATGAGGCCGTCGGTGCCCGGGAACAGCTCCACGAAGGCGCCGAACTCGGCGATCTTCCGGACGGTGCCCGTGTAGATCTTCCCGATCTCCGCCTCGCGGGTGAGCGCCTGGATCATCGCGATGGCCGCCTTCACCGCCTCGCCGTTCGCGCTGGCGATGTCCACGCGGCCGGTGTCCTCGATGTTGATGGCCGCGCCCGTGCGCGCGATGATGTCCTTGATCACCTTGCCGCCCGGCCCGATGACGTTCTTGATGAACTCCGGACGGATCTGGATGGTGGTGATGCGCGGCGCGAACTGGCTGATCTCCTTGCGAGGCGCGCTCAGCGTCTTCGCCATCTCCGCCAGGATGTGCACGCGGCCCTGACGCGCCTGCTCCAGCGCGCGGCTCATGATCTCCGTGGTGAGGCCGGTGATCTTGATGTCCATCTGGATGGACGTGATGCCATTGGACGTGCCGCAGACCTTGAAGTCCATGTCGCCCAGGTGGTCCTCGTCACCCAGGATGTCGGACAGGATGGCGATCTTCTCGCCCTCCTTCACCAGGCCCATGGCGATGCCCGCCACCGGCGACTTGATGGGGACGCCCGCGTCCATCAGCGCCAGCGTGCCACCGCACACGGAGGCCATGGACGAAGAGCCGTTGGACTCGAGGATCTCCGACACCAGACGCACGGTGTACGGGAACGAGTCGCTGGCCGGAATCATGTTGCGAAGCGCGCGCTCCGCCAGGGCGCCGTGACCGACCTCGCGACGGCCGGGGCCGCGCAGGGGCTTGGTCTCGTTCACGCTGAACGGCGGGAAGTTGTAGTGCAGCATGAAGCGCTTGAAGGCCTGGCCGCTGAGCAGCTCCAGCCGCTGCTCGTCCTCGCTGGTGCCCAGCGTGGCGACCACGAGCGCCTGCGTCTCGCCGCGGGTGAACACCGCGCTGCCGTGCGTGCGGGGCAGCACGCCCACCTCGTTGGTGATGGAGCGCACCACGTCGTGCGGACGGTCACCGATGCGGCCACCGTTCACGGTGAGCTCACGCATGTGGTCGTACTTCAGGTCCTCGATGACCTGCTTGGCGTGCTTCTCCACCTGCGGGGTGAACTCCGCGCCCAGCTTCTCCTTGAGCGCCGCGACCGCCGCCTTCTTCGTCTTGGAGAGCGCCTCGTAGCGCGCGCCTTTCTCCTTGATGGCGTAGCCTGCCTTCACGCCCTCCAGCGCCAGCTCGCGGACCTGGTTGCGCAGGCCCTCGTCGATGGTGGCGGGCTTGTCGTAGGAGCGGACCTGCTTCTTCAGCTCCGTGCGCAGCTGGTCCTGGATGTCCAGGGCGGGCTGGGCGTTCTGACGGCCGAACTCCAGCGCCGCCACCATGTCCGCCTCGCTGACCTCTTCCGCGCCACCCTCCACCATCACGATGGCCTCGCGGCTCACCGCCATGACGAGGTCCAGGTCGCTCTGCTCGCGCTGCTTGGCGGTGGGGTTGGCCACGAACTGACCACCCACGCGGCCCACGCGGATGCCCGCGATGGGGCCGTTGAACGGGATGTCCGACACCCACAGCGCCGCGGAGGCGCCGGTGATGCCGTGGATGTCACCCTCGTTCTCCGGGTCCGCGGAGATGACGGACGAGATGACCTGCGTCTCGTAGGCGTAGCCTTCCGGGAACAGCGGACGGAGGGAGCGGTCCACCACGCGGGAGGCCAGCGTCTCCTTCTCCGTGAGGCGGCCCTCGCGCTTGAAGTAGCTGCCCGGGATGCGGCCCGCCGAGTACAGCTTCTCCTGGTACTCCACCGTGAGGGGCAGGAAGTCGATGTCCTTCTTCTCCCGCGCGCTCACCGCGGTGACGAGCAGCATGGTGTCGCCGTAGCGGACCACCACGGAACCGTCGGCCTGCTTGGCCAGGCGGCCCGTCTCGATGCTCAGCTCGTTCTCACCAATCTTGACGCTCTTCTTCAACATGTCGTGTGGCCTCTGTGCCTGCTTCGCGTGCGAGGACCCTTGCCAGCCGCGGCCCGCCCACGTGCGTGGGGCAGGAGCCGCCCGGAAGGGGCCCTCTGGGATTGAGCGGTCGCCAGGGCCTGAAGCAGGCACATGCCAGACGAACGCTGCCTGTACTGCGGAAACGGGCTCCGTTGCGGAGCGCCGGAGGGATGGACCAGACCTCTTGATCCCTGATCACACCCGCCCACCCGTGACTTCCGGGTCGGCCGGTCTGAACGGAAACCAAAAGAGCCCGCCTCCACCTCTCCCTCGCCCACTCCTTCGCCGTGAAACGTGCTGCCCAAATGCATGGGGCGCTGGTGGTGTGCCAGCGCCCCGGGTGCTGCTCGAGGACTACTTGCGGATGCCGAGACCCTCGATGAGCTTCTTGTAGCGCGCCACGTCCTTGGACTTGAGGTAGTCCAGCATGCGGCGGCGCTGACCGACCAGCTTCAGCAGACCGCGGCGGGAGTGGTGGTCCTTCTTGTGGGTCTTGAAGTGCTCGGTGAGCATGTTGATGCGCTCGGACAGCAGCGCCACCTGCACCTCGGGCGAGCCGGTGTCGGACTCGTGGGTGCGGTACTTCGTGACCAGCTCGCTCTTGCGTTCCTGATGCAACGACATGGGCTTCTTCCTGAATCCCGCTCCGGGGTGACCGCTCGTGCCGCCTGGGTCCGCGGAGGGGTACAGACCCGGCCTCATGGTCCTTCTAACGAGCGGGCCGCTTATAAGCTTCACCCCCTGGGGGGTCAACCTTCGCCGACTGTCCGTCCGCCCTTGGGGGGCCGGGACAGTGCGAAGACGTACAACCGGCAACCGCCCGGAATTCCGCCTCCGCCCGGGGAGAGCTCCCGGGCCGAGGCCTCGTCCAGGGCCACGTGCAGATAGGCGCCCCCCGCCTCGCCACCATCACCCGCCAACAACTGACGGGTACGGGGATACAAGCGCAGGAGCGCCTCCACCACGTCGCCGATGCCCGCCGTCGCGGGTACGCCCAGGGACAGCTCGCGCCGCCCGTCGAAGGCGCCGCGAAGGCCCGGGGCCACGCTCACGGTGATGTCATGGGTGCGGGTGGCCACTCAGTTGAAAACCCGCTGGTAACGCAGCCGTCCGCCCACCACTTCCGCCATGGCGAGCAGCGCGTCATCCGGGCCCAGCACCCGCACCCGGCCGGGCACGGGGGCGACCTCCACGGGGACGCCGTGCAACACCCGCCGGGCCTCGTCCGCGGTCACCCGGACCGCCGGCAGGTCCGTCAGCGCGTCCGCCAGCGACACCAGCCGACCGGCCACCGCTTCGCGAGACAGGGACGCCAGGTCCCCCAGGGGCAGCGCGCGCGCCAGCGTGAAGGGGCCGCTCATGGTGCGCCGGAGCGCCTCCAGGTGCGCCCCGCAGCCCAGCGCGCGGCCCAGGTCGTACGCCAGCGTGCGCACATAAAACCCCTTGGTGCACCGCACCGACAGGGTCAGCCGGTCCGCGGAGAAGTCGCGCAGCACCAGCTCATGCACGGTGACGCTGCGGCTGGCCCGCTCCACCTCTTCCCCGGCGCGCGCCAGTTCGTAGAGCCGCTTCCCGGCCACCTTCACCGCCGAGTACATGGGCGGCACCTGGTCGAACGTGCCCCGGAACCGGGCGAGCGCCGCCTCCAGCAGCGGGGCCGTCAGCGGGGGCACCGGGGCCTCCGCCGTGGGCTTGCCCTGGGCGTCCTGGGTGTCCGTCTCCACGCCCAGCCGCACCACGGCGTCGTAGGCCTTGTCGCCCTCCGTGATGATGCCGGCGACCTTGGTGGCCTCTCCCAGGCACACCGGCAGCACACCGGTGGCCATGGGGTCCAGCGTGCCCGTGTGGCCCGCCTTCTTCACCTTCAGCAGGCCGCGCACCTGCCGGACCACGTCGAAGGACGTGGGGCCCAGGGGCTTGTCGATGACGAGAACGCCGTCCATGAAGCGGGGCCTACCAGCCTTCCTTGCCGCGCACCTCGCGCAGGAGCCGGTCGATCTTATCGCCCTCGCCCACGGACGCGTCGAAGGCGAAGAAGATTTCCGGCGACACGCGCAGGTTGACCGCGGACGTCACCTCGCGGCGCACGAAGCCCTTGGCCGCTTCCAGGCCTTTCTGCGTGTCCGCCTTCTCCTGGTCCGTGCCCAGCATCGAATAGAAGACCTTCGCCACCCGCAGGTCCGGCGACACCTTCACGCCGGTGATGGTGATGAAGCCGATGCGCGGGTCGCGCAATTCCCCGCGCGTCAGCAGGGCGCCGATGGCCGCCTGGATTTCCTGCCCCACGCGCTCGGGTCGTGAATGCGTCGTCATTTCTTCTCCCAATCTCGCGGGTTGCGCAGCGCCCGGGCCTTGGCCCGCGCGTCGTCCAGATTCAGCGTTCCACCCTCACCCGTGGGTCGTGAAGTCCCGGGCCCGGGGCCCGCGCCCTCGTGCCGCTGCTCCCACGAACCCAGCCCCTCCGCCTCCGCCAGCGAGCGGTCGCTGCGCAGGAAGCGGGCAATCGCCGCCTCCGAGTGCGAGTTCGCGTCCTCGGGAGACAGGTGGGCGTCCTCGTCCTCCAGCTCCGGCACCTTCGCCGGAGCACGGAAGGCGCCAGCCACCGGCCCCTTGTCCGAGTAGAGCGTGTCCCCGAAGGCGACGATCTCCGTCTCCCGGGCCATCAGCGGCGCGACGTACATCTCTTCGATGAAGTGGATGATCTTCTCCAGCTGCTCATCCACGTGCCCGCGCGCGTTGCCCACCACGGCCAGGGCCACCGACGCCTTCTGCCAGAGGTCCTGGTCGTCCACCTCCGCGACGGCCACGTTGAAGCGGGCCTTCACCCGGTCCGTCACCCGGCGGAGCACCTGCCGCTTGGACTTCAGCGAGGCGCTCTCCGGAATCTGGAGGGTGAGGCGTGCGACTCCGACGAACATAGAGGTCCCCCAGGCCAACGGCCGCCGGGCGCGTCATCCACGCCCAGGCGCCGTCGCATCGTCCATCCCCCGGGAAAGGTGGGGCCTTTCCCCGGGGTCCGTCGAGTGCGCCTCTCCAGGACTACGAGAGGCTCTGCCGGGTCTCCTCGATCTCGTAGGCCTCGATGATGTCGCCGGCCTTGAGGTCGTTGAAGTTCTCGATGCCGATACCGCACTCGAAGCCCTGCGCGACTTCCTTCACGTCGTCCTTGAAGCGGCGCAGCGACGCCATCTTCCCGGAGAAGAGCTGCTTGTTCTCGCGCATGAGGCGCACGAACGAGCCGCGCTTCATCACGCCGTCCAGGACGGCCGCGCCGGCGATGGTTCCCAGCTTCGGCACGTTGAAGGTGTTGCGCACCTCCGCACGGCCCAGCTTGCGCTCGGTGCGGATGGGCTCCAGGAGGCCCTCCATCTCCAAGCGAACCCCGTCGATGAGCTCGTAGATGATGGAGTAGCTCTGCAGCGTCACCTGCTGCGCCTTGGCCGCGGCCTCCGAGCCCGACTCCGGCTTCACGTTGAAGCCCAGCACGACGCCCTTGGAAGCGGCGGCGCGCATGACGTCGGTCTCCGTGATGGCGCCCACGCCCGCGTCGATGATGACCACCCGCACCTTGTGCGTGGTGAGCTTGTCCACCGCCTGGCGCACGGCCTCCGCCGAGCCCTGCACGTCCGCCTTGATGATGACGCGCAGCTCCTTGGGACCGCCGCCCGCCTTCGTCTTGGCGAAGAGCTGCTCCAGGGACTCGCGGCTGACCTTGCCGAGCTCCGTCTGCCGCTCCTTCATGCCGCGGTGGTCGGCGATCTGCTTGGCCGCCTTCTCGTCGGAGACGACGTTGATGGCGTCACCCGCGGTGGGCACGCCGGACAGGCCGACGACCTCCGCGCAGTAGCCCGGCTTCACTTCCTTCACCGCCTCGCCGCGGCTGTTGTTCATGGCGCGGACGCGGCCGTAGTGCGTGCCGGTGACGATGGCGTCGCCCAGCTTGAGCGTGCCCTCCTGCACCAGCACCGTGGCCACGGGACCGCGGCCACGCTCCAGCTTCGCTTCCACGACGGCGCCCACGGACGGACGGGAGGGATTCGCCGTCAGCTCGAGGACTTCCGCCTGCAGCGCCAGGTTCTCCAGGAGGAGATCCAGGTTCATCTTCGTCTTCGCGGAGACGGGCACCATGATGGTGTCGCCGCCCCACTCTTCCGGCACCAGCTCCTGGCTCGCGAGGTCCTTCTTCACGCGGTCGGGGTTGGCGCCCGGGACGTCCATCTTGTTGATGGCGACGACGATGGGCACTTCCGCCTGCTTGGCGTGCTTGATGGCCTCGATGGTCTGGGGCATCACGCCGTCGTCCGCGGCCACCACCAGCACCACGATGTCCGTCACGTTGGCGCCACGGGCGCGCATGGACGTGAAGGCCTCGTGGCCCGGGGTGTCCAGGAACGTGACGTCTCCGCGCGCGGTGGACACGCTGTACGCGCCGATGTGCTGGGTGATGCCGCCCGCCTCGCCCGAAGCCACGCTGGCCTGGCGGATGGCGTCCAGCAGGCTCGTCTTGCCGTGGTCGACGTGGCCCATGATGGTGACCACCGGCGGACGGGGACGCTCGTCCTCGGCCTTGGCCGCGACCTCCGGCAGGTAGTCCTCCACCTCGAAGCCGACGCGCTCGACCTTCCAGTGGTATTCGGTGGCGATGAGCTCGGCGGTGTCGGCGTCCAGAATCTGGTTCGCCGTGGCCATCTTCTGCATGCCCATCAGCTTCTTGATGAGCTCCGCGGTGCGGATACCCATGCGCTGACCCAGGTCGGAGACGCTGATGCCCTCCTGGAGCTTGATGACCTTCTTCTCCTCGGCCATCTGGGTGATCTGCGTCTTGGCGCCCTTCTTCGTGGGCTTGCGCTTCTTGCCGCGGACGGGGATCTGGATGCGGCCCCAGACCATGTCCGACAGCTCCTGCTTGGACACGCTGGTCGTCTCAGGACCCGTGCGCTTGCGCTGGCCACGCTCCTTGTTCTTGGAGACGTCCACCAGCTCGCGGCCGCGACCCAGGTGATCCGGGACGACCTTGTACTCGCGCTTCTCCGTGCCCAGCGCCGTGCGGCCCGGGGCCATGGGGTACTGCTTGGCCTGGGTCGTGGTGGGCGTGACGCGGCGGACCTGGATGAGCGGGCGCGAAATCACCACGGCCTGGGTGGCCGTGGGGCGCGCCTGGGCACCCGGCGTGGGCGCGACCTGGGCGTGCGGGACGCCGCCGACCATGATGGTCGGGCCGGTCGGCTGCACCGGGGCTCCCGTGCCGGCCGTGGGCGGCGAGGACGGACGCACCGGCCCCATCTGGCCCGGACGCGCCTGCATGGGCGCTCCTGGACGGTTCATGGGCGGCCCACCCGGGCGGCCCTGCATGGGCGCGCCAGGACGGCTGCCAGGCCCACCCGGACGGCTGCCAGGACCACCCGGACCACCCGGACGGCTGCCCGGCGGCCCACCAGGACGCCCGCCCGTGGAACCCGGACGCTGCACGTAACCGGGACCTCGGGAGATGACCGTCGCGGACGTCGACGTGGAAG
>NZ_RAWF01000319.1:0-10428 GCF_003612075.1 Corallococcus sp. CA041A | reverse complement strand
GGGATGGGCCTGCCCCCGGGCACCGCGTGGAGCCCGGTGGAGGCGGGGATGGACGGGCCGTGGCCCTTCGCCACCGCGGGCGCGGACCCGGTGGACGTGCCGCGCGCGCCGCTGAGCCTGAACCTGGACATGGGCACGGTGCTGGGGCCGTACGAGGAGCCGCCGACGCACGCGCGCGTGCTGCCCATCCACCCGGCCGGAATGGCGGAGCCCTTCGGCTACCTGGTGGCCGGCGTGAGCCCCCGCCGCGCGATGGATGACACCTACCGCGGCTTCTACGAGCAGCTCCAGGCCACGGTCACCAACGCCGTCGCCAGCGTGCGCGCCTACGAGGCGGAGGCCCAGCGCGCGGAGGCACTGGCGGCCATCGACCGGGCGAAGACGGCGTTCTTCTCCAACGTGTCGCACGAGTTCCGCACGCCGCTCACGCTCATCCTGGGTCCGCTGGAGGAGTCGCTCGCGGACGCGTCCGCGCCCCTGCCGCCATCGCAGCGCGCGCGCCAGGAGCTCACCCATCGCAATGCCCTGCGGTTGTTGAAGCTGGTCAACTCGCTGCTGGACTTCTCGCGCATCGAGGCGGGCCGGGTGAAGGCGAGCTACCACCCCACGGACCTGACGCGGCTCACCGAGGACCTGGCCAGCGTCTTCCGCTCCGCCATGGAGAAGGCGGGGCTCCAGTACACCGTCGAGACGCAGGACGTGGGCGAGCCCATCTACGTGGACCGGGACATGTGGGAGAAGGTTGTCCTCAACCTGCTCTCCAACGCGTTCAAGTTCACGCTCCACGGCGGCGTCACCGTGCGGCTTCAGCGCGAGGGGACGCGGGTGCGGCTCACCGTGCGGGACACCGGCACCGGCATCCCGGAGGCGGAGCTGCCTCGCGTGTTCGAGCGCTTCCACCGCGTGGAGTCCTCGCGCGGGCGCACGCATGAGGGCACCGGCATCGGGCTGGCGCTCATCCAGGAGTTGGTGAAGCTGCACGGCGGCACGTTGGGCGTCCACAGCGTGGAGGGCGAGGGCAGCACCTTCTTCGTGGAGCTGCCGCTGGGCCGCGCGCACCTGCCCGCTGAACAGGTCCAGGAGGACGAAGGGACCCCGCACGCGGGCAAGCTGGGGTCCGCCTTCAGCGAGGAGGCCCTGCGCTGGCTGCCAGATGCGCCGGAGTCCCTCCCGCCGCCGGGTGCCGAGCCGGAGCCAGTGAGGGCTTTCAGCAGCTCCTCCGTGCTGGGAAACACAGGCGCGGGGTTCGCGCTGCCCATGGGGCGTGGGCGCGTCCTCGTCGCGGACGACAACGCGGACATGCGCGGGTACGTGAGCAGCCTGCTGTCGGCCCACTGGAACGTGCGCGCGGTGGCGGACGGCGAGGCGGCCTTCGAGGCTGCGCTCGAGCTGACGCCGGACCTCATCCTCAGCGACGTGATGATGCCCCGGCTGGACGGCTTCGGGCTGCTCCACAAGCTGCGCGGCGACGCGCGCACGCGCGGCATCCCCTTCATCATGCTGTCGGCGCGCGCGGGCGAGGAGGCCCGCATCGAGGGGCTCCAGGCCGGCGCGGACGACTACCTGGTGAAGCCCTTCTCCGCGCGCGAGCTGCTGGCGCGCGTGGACAGCCAGCTCCAGTTGGGGCAGGCCCGGCAGCAGCTGTCCGACTTCTTCATGCAGGCCCCCGCGGCCATGTGCGTGATGATGGGCCCGGACCTCGTCTTCTCTGTCATCAACCCCATGTTCGCGAACCTGATGGGCCGGGACATGCTGGGCAGGCCCGCGCGCGACGCGCAACCGGTCGGAGGCCACGGCGTGCTGCTCCAGCACCTGGAGCGCGTCTACCGCACCGGCGAACCCTTCGTGGGCCGCGAGGTCCCGGCGCGCCAGCCGGACAGCCAGGGCGGCCTCAAGGAGCTGCTGCTGGACGTGGACATCCACGCCCAGCGCGACGGAAAGGGCCGCATCCAGGGCCTGCTCGTCGCCGTGCAGGAGGTCAGCGAGCGCACCCACGCGCGCCAGCAACTGGAGACCCTCACGCATGACCTCCAGCACGCGGTCGCCGCGCGCGACACCTTCCTGGGCGTGGCGTCGCACGAGCTGAAGACTCCCGTCACCGCGCTGCTCCTGCACCTGGAGATGACGCGCCGGCGACTGTCTCCCAAGCGCGGCGAGCCGCCCTCCGCGGAGAAGCTCACGTCGGCGATGGACTCCGCGCTGCGGCAGGTGGAGCGGATGTCGCGGCTGGTGGACGAGCTGCTGGACGTCTCACGCATCCGCGCGGGCAAGCTGGACTTCCACATGGAGGAGAGCGACCCAATGGAGCTGGTGCACGAGGTCCTCGACACCTTCCGCGAACAGATGGATCAGGCCCGCTGCATCCTGGAGCTGCGGGCGGAGCTGAACCTGCGCGTGTGGTGGGACCGCTCGCGCATGCAGCAGGTGCTGACGAACCTGGTGTCCAACGCCATCAAGTACGCGCCGGGCACGCCGCTGCGCATCGGGTTCACCAGGCGCGGCGACCGGCTCATCCTCTATGTGTCGGACGGCGGCCCGGGCATCCCGCCCGAGCACCAGGCCCGCGTCTTCGAGCGCTTCGAGCGCGGCGGCCCGCCCCAGACCGTTCACGGCCTGGGGCTGGGCCTCTTCATCGCCCATCAAATCGTGCAGGGCCACCACGGCAAGCTGGTCCTGCAAAGCACCGTCGGCCAGGGTGCCACCTTCCTCATCGACCTGCCGCTCCCTCCGCGGGCCCAGGCCTGAGCGCGCGCCTTCAGTGCGCGACGCTCGGGGGGCTCACCGGACCGGGCAGGATGTTCTGGTTCACGTGGAAGAGGTTCTGCGGGTCGTAGGTCCGCTTCACCTCCACCAGTCGCGGGTAGTTGTCACCGTAGGTGGCCTGCACGCGCTCCTGGCCCTCTTCCATCATGAAGTTCACGTAGGCACCGCCCGCCGAGTACGGGTGCAGCGCGCTCCAGTACTCCTTCGTCCAGGTGGAGATGTCCGCCGCCCGCTCCGGTGACGGATCCACCCCGACGATGACCTCCGACCAGCGCGCGTCGCGGAAGCGGAAGGCCGTGTCATGCGGGCCCACGCGGTGCGCCGCCCCGTCGATGGGGTACAGGTGCATGGTGGACTGCATGGACGGCAGACGCTCGGCGAAGGACACGTGTCGCTCGATGGCCGCGTCCGGAATCTCGCGCACGAAGTCCGCGCGCCAGTACCACTGGTGTCCTGGCGGATAGAGCGCGTCGAAGGCGGTCTGCAACATCGGGAAGGGCATGGGCATCACGCCGTGCAGCGCGGGCTTGAGCGCCAGCACGGGCGCGAACAGCTCGTCCGCGCGCGCGGGGTCGCCCGTGTAGCACCACACCACGCCGCACATCTTCTGGAGGTGGAGCTCCTCCGGGAAGGGCGGCGCGGGCGGCACGGTGATGAAGGCGAAGAAGCCGCTGAGGTCCTCCGGCGCGGCCGGAAGGAACTCGCGGTACCAGCGCATCACCTCCGCCGCGCGGTCCAGGGGCCAGAGCGTGGGGCCACCGATGACGATGTCCACGGGGTTGGCCCGGAAGAGGAACGACGTCACCACGCCGAAGTTACCGCCCCCGCCGCGCACCGCCCAGAACAGGTCCGGGAACTTCTCCTCGTTCGCGGTGACGAAGCGACCGTCCGCGAGCACCATGTCCACGGCGAGCAGGTTGTCGATGGTGAGCCCGAAGCGGCGCGTGAGGTATCCCAGGCCGCCGCCCAGCGTGAGCCCGGCCACGCCCGTGGTGGAGATGATGCCGGAGGGCACCGCGAGCCCGAAGGCATGGGTGGCGTGGTCCACGTCCCCCCAGACGGCGCCGCCCGCGACGCGCACCGTGCGGGCCTCGGGATCCACGCGCACGCCGCGCATGCGCGACAGGTCGATGACCAGTCCGTCATCCACCAGCGCCAGTCCGCCGCCGTTGTGGCCGCCGCCGCGCACGGCCAGGGGCAGCTTGCGCTCGCGGGCCAGGGCCACCGCGGCGATGACGTCCGCCACGTCCGCGCACCGGGCCACCATGGCCGGGCGCTTGTGGATCATCGCGTTGTACAGCTGGCACGCCTCCGCGTAGTCGGCGTCTCCTGGCTGGATGAGCGCGCCGCGCAGCTGCGCCCGGAACAACTCCACGCTGTCCGGCGTCAGCCCGGCGGGCAGGCCGGGGCCTGTCTGCGGACGGTGGGTTTCGAGTGTCACGGCGGTTCCCTCCTCAAGAGCCGGCACCGGCACGGCGCCTGACTCAACGGATGCGCACGGTGACGGCCTCGCAGCACCAGAAGGCAGGAGGGGGCTGCCCGGCACGCGCTGGTGGCGAGGGACAACTCAGCCCGCCGCCACCTCGCGCAGGCTGTCCTCCACGCCCGCGAGCAGCAGGTCCAGGTCCGCGTCCGGGATGTTGAGCGCGGGCGCGATGTAGACGGTGTTGCCCATGGGGCGCAGGTAGAGGCCGCGGCGGCGAGCGGCCTCGTAGACGCGCCAGCCGCTGTCCGCGAAGTAGCCTCCGCCACCCAGGTCCACCGCGCCCACCATGCCCACCGCGCGCGGGCGCACGAGCCCGGGGAGGGTGGCGGCCATGCGCTCGAAGGCGGCCTTCACGCGAGGCGCCTTGCGCTGCACCTGCCCCAGCACGTCCTCGTCGCGGTACACGGCCAGCACCTCGCGCGCCACGGCCGCGCCCAGCGGGTTGCCGCAGTACGAGTGCCCGTAATAGAGCGCCCGGTCCTTCGCCCCCAGGAAGCCCTGGAAGATGCGCTCGGACGCGAGCGTGGCGGCGAAGGGCAGCATGCCCCCACTGAGCGCCTTGGCCAGGCACAGGAGGTCCGGCACCACGCCAGCCAGGTCCACCGCGAAGCGAGCACCGGTGCGGCCCATGCCGGTGAAGACCTCGTCGGCGATGAGGAAGGTGTCCACCGCGCGGGTGGCCTCGCGCACCTCGCGCACGAAGTCCGGCGACGACATCCACATGCCCGCCGCGCCCTGGAGCACGGGCTCCAGGATGACGCCTGCGATGCCGTCCGGATCCGCCGCGAGCGCGGCCTTCACCTCGGCCAGGGCGCGCACGTGGCCATCGGGTTCAGCGGGGGACGGCACGTGCACCACGTCGAAGAGGAGCGGGCCGAACACGTCTCGGAACTCGTGCACGCCGCCCACGCTGGTGGCGCCAATCGTCTCGCCGTGGAAGGCGCCGGTCAGGGTGATGAAGCGGGTGCGGCGGGGGCGGCCGTTCTGGGCCCAGTACTGCGCGGCCATCTTGATGGCCACCTCCACCGCGGTGCTGCCGTTGTCCGAATAGAAGACGCGCGACAGCTTCTGCTCCGAGGGCACGTCCGCCCGGTCCGCGCCCGGAGCCAGCGCGGTCAGCTCCGCGCCCAGCAGGGCCGCGGGCCCGTGCGTGATGCCCGCAAGCGAGACGTGGGCCAGGCTGCCCAGTTGCTCGGTGAGTGCGTGCACGAGGCGCGGGTGGCGGTGTCCCAGGGTGGACACCCACCACGAGCCGTTGGCGTCCAGGTAGCGCCGTCCGTCCGCGTCATGGAGCCAGACCCCCTCCGCGCGGACGATGACGAGCGGGTCCGTCTTCGCGATGTACTGCTCCATCGCGGTGTAGGGGTGCCAGACGTGCTGCTTGTCCAGTCCGACGAGGGTTGCCCGATCCACGGTAGAGGCTCCTGGGCGCAAGGGGAGTGAAGCCCGGGGTGACGCGCCGCGTGCCCTTCTGCCCTCCCCGGGGACGGCCCGCAACGTCGCGGTGCGACACGAGGGACGGGGACGAATGGGTGGCCGCACCGGGCCTTATCCACCAGCGGACAGGCGGAGGAATGGGACGCTCAGTGGCGTGCGTCCGGGACGGGACGGTGGGGCCGGTCCGCTGCCGGTGACATGGGGAGCGCTGACATTGCCATGACAGGGGGGGTGTTAGCCCTGTGTCTGTCATCACGGGAGAGTCATGGCCATCGTCATCTTCTTCATCAGTCACTGGCTGCTCTGCGTCTTCTTCCAGAGCTTCTTCCAGCACCGTTACGCGGCGCACCGCATGTACAGCATGGGTCCGCGCACGGAGAAGGTGATGCACCTGCTCACCTACCTGGTGCAGGGCTCGTCGTACCTGTCGCCGCGCGCCTACGCCATCCTGCACCGCGAGCACCACGCGTACTCGGACACGGAGAACGACCCGCACTCGCCGCACTACTTCAAGGACGTGATGCGGATGATGTGGCACACGAAGGAGCGCTACACGGGCATCCTGGCGCGCCGGATCCAGCCGGAGCCGCGCTTCGAGGGTGGCTATCCGGAGTGGAAGCTCGTGGACGAGACGCTGGGCCAGTCCTGGTTCGCGGTGCTGGGCTGGGTGGCGCTGTACACGGCGTTCTACGCGACGTTCGCGACGTCGCCCTGGATGTTCCTGCTGCTGCCGGTGCACTTCGTGATGGGGCCGGTGCACGGAGCCATCGTGAACTGGTGCGGGCACAAGTACGGCTACCGGAACTTCAAGGGCGCCGACAAGTCGCGCAACACGCTGCCGGTGGACGTGCTGTGCATGGGTGAGCTGTTCCAGAACAACCACCACAAGTACGGCAGCAGCCCGAACTTCGCGGCGCGCGCCTTCGAAATCGACCCCACGTGGCAGGTGATGCGCGTGCTGTCCAAGCTGGGCGTCATCCGCATCACCACGCCCCAGCGCGCCGTGTACCCGGAGCCGCGTGAAGTGGCCCGCCAGAGCGGCGCCGGAGCGCAGGTGGCCTGACGCGAGGTCCAGACTTGAAGCAACGCGGGGGGGCCGTCCGACAGGGACTGCTCCCCCGTGGTGTTTCTCAGCCCTGCTGGAGCGTGGCGGCCAGCGGCTGGCCCACCTCACCAGAGGAGATGAGCAGCACCGTGTCCCCGAGGGAGAACACGCCGTCACACTCCTCCGGGCGGCTGTAGTCCGCCTGGCGCACCTGCACGCCGCGCGCGGCCCACTCCGTGGCCTTGTCCGGATTGCGCACCGCGACCGCGATCTGGTTCGCGGGGACCTTCTTCAGCAGTCCCTCAATGACGAAACGGCCCAACCGGCCCGTGGCTCCCATGATGACGAACATCGGAGTCCTCTCCCTTTTCCGGATGGAAGCAATCGCGCTATCACGCCTTGCCATGATGCCTGTCTGCACTCAACGCACTGCGACGACCGCCTTTGTACTCGTCCTCGTTGGCTGTGGATCAGCCACTATCGGCACCGTCGGCAAACCGGTCTCGGCGAAGTGGTCAGGCTCGGTCGTGACTCCTGATGGAGGACAGCTGAGCACGACCATCTACTATGGCCCCTGGCAATGCAGCGCCGCATTCCTGTCCCGGTGCGAATCGAAATGCGCTGCCCAGGGCCACCGGCTCATGGGCTGCATCTGGCTGGCGGACATCAAAAGCGATTGGAAGGGCCGCTACTTCTTCATGCCTGCGGAGGCCGGTGGGCGAATGGCCATCACCCACTGCTGCTGCGACTACCCGAAGGTGGATGGAGAAAGCCTGCGGAAGACATGGAACAACGCCCGTCCGGGCTTCCGTGATGCATGGGGGCGAGAATTTGGCCCGTGGCCGAAGTCGAGCTCTGGCAAGTATTGGCCGGGCCATCACATCTTCGACCTGGGCCACGGTGGCCCGCCGACAGCGCCGAGCAACGTGCTGCCAGCCCCGGATGACGTACACAACGTCTTCAATTCCGAGTACCCCGCCTGCTACGCACCAAGTGGGAAGTGGCTGGCACCGGGCCCTGAGCGCCCCTACGTGGACTGAGGGCGGCACCATGCTCACGAACATGCAGCGACTGCTGGCGGAAATCTCCGCCCGCCACTTCCCCAATCCTCCCGCCACACCCGCCCAACTTGCCGCCTTCGAGGCGCGCGTCGGATGGAAGCTCGATGAGGAACTGCGCGCCTTCTACCTGCACTGCGATGGCGCGGCCCTCTTCCAGCCCTTCCCGGACGCGAACTACCACCTGCTGCCTCTGGAGCAGATCCGCCGAGCCCGCATGGCCATGCGCCCAGGTGATGACGACCAGTTCGGCTCCGCGTCCTGGTACACGCTCGTGGATCTCCAGGACTCCGACTATGTCATCCTGGACGTCGCCCATCCGGTGAATGGCCGGTACCCGCTCCTCGACGCGTACCACGAGACCTTCCCTCAAGGCGTGCGCCCCATCGCCGTCTCCTTCAGCGAGTTCCTGGAGAGGGCGCTCACCAGTGCCAACTCTTACTTCTGGTTGAACAGGTAAGCGCCCTACCAGGGAGTAGCGACCAGGCAGCGTCTTGACTCGCTCAAGGGGCTTGGGACGCGACTTTGGCCAAGGGAAAGAGCCCACTGCGCGAACACCCGCGATGGTAGCGTGCCCATCCGGGAGGTCACGAATCCTTGCTCCAACCCTTCAGATTGGCTCTTCCCCTGGCGCTCATTGTCACCTGGGGAGCTGCCGCGCAGGCACAGCCGGCCACGAGGACGCGCATCGGGCGTCAGCGCACCGTGACCATCGCCAGCACGTCCGCCGATCCGCTGCCCATCGTCCATGTGGCGGGAGACACGCCGACAGTGTTCCTCTTCTCTTCGCCGATCCAGAAGAAGACCCTGACCTTCGATGAGTCCCGGATCCGCCTCCTGGATGCGGGCGAGCGCTCCGTCATCATTCAGCCCGTGGCCAGTCTTGGTGACGATGAGCGTCTGGAGATTGGAGTCTTCTTCGACGATGGCCGAGCGCCCGCACGGGCCGCCTTCGTGCTCATGAACCACCCGGCTGAAGTGGACTCGCGGATCGACGTGCAGCGCCTGGAGCTTCTGAACACGACCTGTCCGCCCTCGGCTCAAGCACCAGCGCCGAAACCGGAAGACTTCGTGCTGCTTGGCTACGTGGACGACAAGGGCATCGCGGCGTCCAGCAGAAAGGGCCGGAGGGGGCCTGTACAGGGACTTTCCGTGGAGTCGCTCGTGGCCTTTCGGGGCACGAAATGGATTCTGGCGGACGTGAAGATCAAGAATGAGTTGGACCACCCGGACTGGACACCCGGAGAGGCAACGTTCGTGGGCCGGCTCGACCTGCCTCTGCGAGCGAGGCTCGTCGCGAAGCAGCCGGGGCCGATTCCTCCTGGTGAGTGGAGGCGGGTCCTTGTGGTCGTGGAAATGCCTGAAACGAAGGCAGACCTTGTCTTCACCCTGGAGGTGCGCGGGGATGGGGGACGTCATCTCACGATTCCAGCCGTACGCTTTCCACAGCCCGCGGAGGTGGCTGTCCAATGAGCGCGACGATGATCAACCTTCCTCCCGGTTCGCTCATTGATGGATGGCAGGTGGCCAAGGCACTCGGCGACGGAGGCTTCGCGTTCGTCTTCCTGGGCGAAAAGAACGGCAGGCACCGCGCCATCAAGGTGGCCCAGCACCGGGAGTCCAGCGGCGACCTCAAGCAGACCCATGCTCGGACGCTGCGGGAGTTGACGGCGCTGCTCATGCTGGACCATCCGAACATCGTCCGGCCGCAAGGGCATGGCCTCGCGGAGAGCGGGAACCTCTACCTCGCGCTCGACTATGTGGACGGCTGGACGCTCGCGGAGTGGGCGGAGCGCAAGCACCCGACCGTTCGTGAAATCCTCGGCGTCTTCGAGAAGCTCGCCGGTGCGCTGTCGTACATGCACGGCCGGGGCATCCTGCACCGGGACCTGAAGCTGTCCAACGTCCTCATCCGCAAGAGCGACGGCGAGCCCGTCATCATCGACTTCAGTTGCGCGACCTATACGCTCGCCGAAGACCTGACGAACGGGGGTTTGCCTCCAGGCACGGACCGCTATCGCGCCCCCGAGCAGTTCAAGTTCCTGCGCGAGCACAAGGATGAGCGCCGGGCGCGCTACGCCTTCCAGGTCGCCGACGAAATCTTCGCGGTCGGTGTCATGCTCCATGAGCTGCTGACGGACCCACGACCGACGGAGTTTCGTCCGCGCTTCGACTTGAACAGTCTTGCCCTCCCACCGCCGCCACCCCGCCTGGTGAATGCGCGGGTTCCAGCGGAGTTGAGCGATCTCGTGGAGAGCGTCCTGGCCCGAGACCCCAAGAAGCGTCCGGTCGACACCGAGGCGCTGCGCCGTGAGCTCGCGGAACTCCGAGCCAGTGCTTCCGCTGAATACGACGTGCCGGTTCATCCGCCCTCGAAACAGCGCCACGGCGAGCCGGCCTCGGAGGCGCTGGAGATGCCCTCCATCCCCCAGTCGCTCCAGCGGCACGTCGCCCGAGTTGACCGCGACCGCGGCCAATGGCGTGGTCTCCTCGCCGGCATCGTCGCGCTCGCCATCGCCGCGCTCCTCTGGCGTTTCGCCGGGGGCCCATTCGAACCACACGTTCCCGCGGGCCCAATCCATCCCATCACCTCTTCCGCACCACCCCAGGCGACCCCTGCTGCTATGTCCACCCCCACC
>NZ_RAWF01000318.1:0-10450 GCF_003612075.1 Corallococcus sp. CA041A | reverse complement strand
CGGTGGGGCAGCGGGCCACGGTGCTGGGCCAGCAGGCGCGCACCGCGACGGATGCGCTCTGGGCGCGCGTGTACGCGAAGCTGCCGCCCGCCATCACGACGAAGGTGTCGTCCACCGTGGCCGGCTGGAGCATGTGCGCGGGGCTGGTGGTGGTGCTGTTGGGCGGGGGGCTGCTCGTCGGCGGAGGCGGCGCCACGATGCGGGCCATCCGCGACGTGGAGGGCACCACCGGCCCGGAGAAGACCCAGCGCGTGAACGAGGCCAAGCGGCTCATCAAGTTGGAGGAGGCGGACCAGCGCTCCTACTTCAGCGGGCGTCTGGAGGAGGCGCAGGGCAACATGAGCGCCGCGGTGGTCCACTACGCGGCGGCGGTGCGCAAGGACGCCAACGGCCGTGCGTCGTCCCGGCTCATCTCCCTGCTGAAGCATGAGCAGTGCGGCGTGCGCTCCAGCGCGGCGGCGGCCGTGGGCAGCCTGCGCCTGGAAGACGCGCGCGGCGCCCTGGAATCCCTGGCCGACGACGGAGGCCCGAACGAAGGGACGGCCGGTGGGTTCCTCGGCCTGGGCACCTGTGACTCGAAGCAGGCGGCGGCGGACGCGCTCAAGCGTCTCCCCGCGAACTGACCCTTCCTGCGCCCGCGCGTATCCGCGGGACGAGGCGACTGAACGTGACGAAGGTGAAGACGGGACTGGATGTGTGGGCGGCGCAGGGGTTCTCCGCGCTCAAGGGCAAGCGCGTGGGCGCCATCGTCAATCCCACGAGCGTGGACTCGCGCTTCCGCCACCTGGCGGATCTGCTGGCCGGCACGGACGGCGTGACGCTGGCGGCGCTCTTCGGGCCGGAGCACGGCATCCGGGGTGAAGCCCAGTACATGGTGGCCGTGGACGAGGCGCGCGACCGCAAGACGGGCGTCCCGGTGCACAGCCTCTACGGCTCCACCTTCGAGTCGCTCTCCCCGCGCCAGGAGTGGCTGAAGGGGTTGGACGCGCTGGTGTTCGACATCCAGGACGTGGGCAGCCGCTACTACACCTACGTCTACACCATGGCCCTGGCGATGAAGGCCGCGGCCCAGGCCCGCGTGCCGTTCTACGTGCTGGACCGGCCCAACCCGCTGGATGGGGTGACGCTGGAGGGCAACCTCGTGGGGGAGAAGTTCCGCTCCTTCGTGGGGCTGTACGCGCTGCCCAACCGCCACGGCATGACGGCGGGGGAACTGGCGCGGCTGTTCAATGCGCAGGAGGGCTTCGGCTGCGACCTCACGGTGGTGCCGTGCGAGGGCTGGACGCGCGACATGTACTGGAGCGACACGGGCCTGCCGTTCCTGCCGCCGTCGCCCAACATGCCCACCGCGGACACCGCGCTGGTGTACCCGGGCATGTGCCAGCTGGAGGGCACCAACGTGTCCGAAGGCCGCGGCACCTGCCGGCCCTTCGAGCAGTTCGGCGCGCCGTGGGTGGACACGGATCAGCTGATGGCGCGGCTGGACAAGGAGCGGCTGCCGGGCGTGACCTTCCGTCCGGTGGGCTTCACCCCCACGTTCGACAAGTACACGGGCCAGTCGTGCAGCGGGGCCTTCATCCACGTCACGGACCGCAAGTCGTTCCAGCCGCTGCGCACGGGCATCGCCATCACCCAGGCGCTGCACGACATCGGGCCGGGGCAGTTCGCCTGGCGGGCGGACGCGTACGAGTTCGTGGAGGACGTGCCCGCGTTCGACCTGCTGTGCGGCACCGACCAGGTGCGTCGCGGCATCGAGGAGGGGTGGTCCCTGGACCGGATGCTCGAAGGCTTCGAGGCGCAGACGGAGGCCTTCCGCAAGCGCCGCGAGCCCGCCCTGCTGTACGCTTCCTCGCGGTGACCTCCACGTGATTGGTGTCTTCTCCGATACGCATGGCGACCTGGACGCTTTCGACGCCGCCTACGAGTTGCTGCGTGCGAAGGGCGCCCGGCGCTTCCTCTTCACCGGCGCGCGCTACACGGACCTGGATGAGTGGGTGCTGTGGCGCCGCAAGAAGAGCAGGGGAGGGCGCGAGTACTCGGACGCGGACTTCCTGGCGGACGTGACGCAGTGGCTGGTGGCGCCCCAGGACGGACTCGGGCGCACGCCCGCGTCCCGCGAGGCCCCCTCGGACCTGGCGTCCGAGGACGACCGGCGGCTGGTGATGGAGCGCTTCGTGCGCGTGCCGGACCGCGACTCGCTGGCGTACCGGGACCCCGCCGTGGCCAACAAGGCCATGGACCTGGTGGGGGACACGCTCTGCTGCGTGGTGCACGACAAGAACGACCTGGTGCGGGACGACCTGCTCAACGCGCAGGTGTTCATCCACGGCAAGGAGTCCGAGCCGGCGGTGGTGCAGATTGGCCCGCGCTACTTCGTGACGCCGGGCCGGCTGGTGGGGGCCGCGGAGCAGACGTGCGGCCTGTTGGAGAAGGCGGAGCGCAACCTGAGCTTCTCCGCGTTCCGGTTGGATGGACACCTGGTGCTGCCGCCCCGGGTGCTGCAGGTCGATTCGCGCTCGACGAAGCTCACCGTCAAATAAGAGGCCCGCCGTGAAGGTCGCGCTGCTCGGAGGCTCGTTCAACCCGCCGCACGTGGGCCACCTGATGGCGGCCTCCTACGTCCACGCGACGCAGGGCGTGGATGCCGTCTGGCTGATGCCCACGTTCCACCATCCGTTCGGCAAGCAGCTGGAACCCTTCGAGGCTCGCGTGCGCATGTGCGAGGCGCTCTGCCGCGAGACGTCCGGCTGGCTCCAGACGAGCCTGGTGGAGCGCGAGCTGGGCGGTGGCGGACGCACGGTGGACACGCTGGCGTACCTGGTGGAGCGCCACCCGGACACGCGGTTCTCGTTGATCATCGGCAGCGACATCCTGAGGGACCTGCCGCAGTGGAAGGACTTCGACCGCATCCAGCGCATGGCGCACGTGACGGTGCTCTACCGCGCGGGCTACCCGGCGCCGGACACGGTGGGGCCGCCGCTGGCGGAGGTGTCCTCCACGCAGGTGCGCGACCAGCTGGCGCGCGGCATCGAGCCTTCGGAGCTGGTGCCCTCCGCGGTGCTCCAGGTGGCGCGCGATGAGGGCCTGTATGGCCTGCGCGGGCCCCGCTAGAACGTCATCCCGATGATGTGCAGGTCGCCGAAGCCGTCATCGAAGCGGTGGGCGTACTGGTAGAAGATCGAGAGCGCGTAGGCCTGTCCCATGGTGAGCCGCAGCGTGGCGGAGCCGCCCACCGCTCCGTGGTTGGTCCGGTTGTCCGTGCGCGCGAGCGAACCGAACGCATCCAGCTCCAACTGGCTGACGAAGAGGGACGGCAGCACCCACAGCGTGGACGCCCAGCCGTAGTCGATGATGAACCGGTAGCGGTAGCGCGCGTTGGCGAGCAGCACGTTGCGCGCGCGGAAGGTGTGGTCCTCGTAGCCGCGCAGGTACTCGCTGAAGGCGAGGCCCGGCTGGAGTTGCAGCGGCAGGCCACCGTCGGTGGTGCTGTCGCGGTTGATGAAGAAGGCCTGGCCCGGAAGGATTCCGCCGACCTCCAGCAGGTCATCAGGCGCGCCGGGCAGGGCGCGGCCCGCGACGGAGAGCAGGAGGTTGTCCTTGCCGATGAAGGGCAGGCCGCCCAGGTAGCCGTCCACGCCCAGGCGCACGTCGCCTACGGTGGAGTCGCGCGCGAAGGCCTTCGGGAAGATGCCGCCGCTCACGGACAGGCCCAGTCCGCGCTGCGTGCCGCCGTAGGACGTGCCTTCGCCGGCGAAGTACGACGCGGCGACCTCCGGTCCGATGAGGCGCGTGGTGATGGACGGCCGGCGATCCGTGGCGTCGAAGCGGCGGTCGAGCGCGAGCACGCCGAAGCTCACGGGGGTCGTCCAGAACGTGCGGGACGCGAACACGGTGGCCTGCAGGTCCGTGCGTTCGTTCTCGCGCAGGCGTGACGCGGAGACCTGGAGGTAGAAGGGCGACAGCATCGCGTTGCCGTATGCGAACGACACGCCGGGCTGCTTCTCCTTCAGGTCGTACGTCAGCGTGAGCGCGTAGGCGTTGAAGCCCAACCGGTCCTGGCCCGCGATGGAGATGCCACCCGCGAAGTACGGGTCGTTCTCGTCGACGTCGTTGGGCACCGTGTAGAAGTAGGGGACCCGGTAGTTCGGGATGAAGAAGCCTTCGAGCGGCGAGTAGGGCTCGTCGGTCAGCACGTCCACCGCGTGGCCGACGACGGCCGGAGGCGTCACGGGCGCGTCCACGTCATGGGCGGGATCCACGGGCAGGGGCGGCGGCGCCACCGGTGCCGGGGGGACGTCGGCAGCGGCCTGCGTGGGGGCATCCGCCGGAGGCTCGGTCTGGCCTGGGAAGGCGACGAAGCCCTCCTGTGCCTCCGTGCCCTGGGCGGTGGCCTCCGGCTCCGGTGCCGGTGCGGTCGCGATGCTCTCGGCCGGCGGCTCGGGCGTCGCGCTCAGCTCGGCCAGGGCTTTCGTGAGGGGCGCGCGGTCCACGGTGAAGTTGATGCCGTCGCGGTTGAGGAAGACCACGGCGTCCCCGCCCGCGGGTGCCGCGTCCATCACCAGGATTGGCGCGTCGGTGACTCGGGCAATGCGCCGGGTGGACACCGTCATCACGTGCGCCTGGAGCCGGCCTTCGTGCTCGCGCAGGAAGACGAGGTGATCGTCGTCCAACCACCGGGGCGAGTAGTTGAACAGCCCATCCCGCGTGAGCCAGCGCAGCGAACCGTCCGGCTCGCGCAGCACCAGGTCCCACCCCTCCACGCCGTACATGGGGAACACGTACCGTCCACCGTCCGGTGAGGTCACGGGCGTGCCTAGCGCCGTATGCGCCTTGAAGTCCGTCAGCCGCTCACGCTGACCGGTCTCCAGATCCAACCGCACGAGGTTGGCCGCGTCGCCGCTCACCTCCACGAACACGTAGGACCGGCCATCCGCCGTCAGGTCGCCGCCCATGCCCACCAGGTCGTCCCACAGCCGCACCACGTCACCCGTGCGCGCGTCCACCCGCCACAGCTTCCCCGTGTAGCTGCCCACCGAGTCGATGTCCGCGCTGACCAGGTACAGCCACCGGCCGTCCCGGCTGAACGTCATGCCGCTGACCAGCGACGAGCTGGCCACCACCCAGCGGCGCCCCGGCAACAGCCGCACCAGCGCGCGGCTGAAGCGCTCGCGGCCGTCGCGCTCGTACACGGTGAGGTGCGTGATGGCTTCACGGCCCACGCTCACCAGCGCCGTGCTCCCGTCGACCGGGTTCGCGACGAGCCGCGAGAAGTAGCCCGCATTCCGCACGAGCACCTGCTGCGTGGCGGGGCGCTCGCGCAGCTGGAGGCCCTTCTGGAGGCTCTGCTCGTACTCGCTGAACAGCGACCCGATGTCCTTGCCGTAAACCCGCTTGAACCGCAGCGTCACCGCGAGGGGTGGGAACAGCGAGCTGCCCTGTTCGTCCACCAGCTTCCACAGACGCTTCTCGCCGTACGTCTTCGCCAGGTACTCCACGAAGTTCATACCGGTCAGGTAGTTGCCGCCGAACGGATCCAGCGCACGGTTCTCCGGTGACAGGTAGCCCGCGTTGAGCTCGCCCTTCTGGGCCACCACCGCGCCCTCCCACCAGCCGCGCCACACCGGGCTGTAGGGACGTCCCGTGTCCTTGCCCAGCCGGCCTTCGTAGTAGGTGGCCAGGCCCTCCAGGAACCAGGACTCGGTGAAGATGTTGGGCTGGAAGAGGCCGCCCGTGACCTTGTTCAGGACGTTCCACAGCCCGCCCACCTGCTGCATCTGCACGTAGTGGACGGACTCGTGACAGGCCACGTCGCCGATGTCCGTCTCACCCAGACCCAGCAGGTTGAACTGCTCCAGCGTCATGTGCTGCGGCAGCACCATCTGCTGCGGCGTGCTGGCGAACTCCGACTGGACGTACGCGTTGTTGAAGTCCGCGCTCGTCAGGTAGACGAGCACCCGCTTGCGCTCGGCCTTGCTCCACGCGTCGCCGCGCAGCCGCTCCACGCAGCCTTCCATCCGGGCGGCCACCCGCAGCGCCGTCCCGCGCAGATGGACCGGGTAGTACAGCTCCATCGACCGCGTGGTCAGCTTGTGCATGTCGTCCCGGGCGAACGACGCCTGGACGTTCTGCGGGAAACGGGGTGCGACGAAAGCACACCCCGATGTCAGCAGCAGGAGACAAGCGAGGATGGCGGGCTGGCGGGCAGGCCCGCGAGAAGCTGACATGGCGGTGCATCCTACCGAGCACAAATCGTAGTCAGGAGCGCGTTTTTCACGATAAGGGAACGCGTCGCATTCCTCACAGGAACCTTCCCATGACCGAACCCGCCGAGCCCCAGGGGCTCCCTGTTCCGCAGCACGTCCACAATGCGCAGCTCCAGCTTTCCGCCGCGTTGGAGAAGGCCAGCGGCGCGCCGGTCGACCTGACGAAGGCTCCGTGGGCGGACGTGGAGACGTCGGTCATCCAGCTGCTGGGCGGCCGGTTCGACCCGAACAACCCGAACCACCAGGGCGCGGCGCTGGGCCTGGCGGGCGGCTTCGCGCTGCGCCTCATCTCCGAGCACCAGGCGTTCTGGTTCCCCAACCGGGACTCGCCGGAGGGCGCCTCGCTGGGCTTCCCCGAGGCCATCATCATGCTGTCCCCGTTCGGGGCGGTGATGGACGCGCTGGCGCAGGGCAAGTTGACGCGGCTGGACGACCTGGCCGCCGACATCCGCCGCTCGCTGGGGCAGGTGAAGTTCGGCACCAACCCGGCGCAGGCCCTGGGCGGCGGTCAGCCCCAGCGGCTGGGGCCCCAGGAGTACCAGCGCCTGTTCGACCCGGGCTTCCTCCAGTTCATCGTGGTGGATCCGGCCAAGGCGAAGCAGGCGCTGGAGGCGAAGACGGACGCGCTGGCGCGCGACGTGCGTGACGCGCTGGGCCGCACCCAGCCGCCGCTGCCGCCGGAGGCCCGCCAGCAGTTCGAGGGGCAGATCGTCACGTCGCTGCAGCGCATGGAGCAGGGCAAGACGCTGGCGGAGCAGGCCGAGCGCGCCCCGCGGCTCGCGGAGCTGCTGACGCACCTGGTGGCGACGGTGGGCGGCACGGGCTCCGCGCCCGAGGAGTTCTGGCACGACGTGGTGCTGCCGCTGCTGTTCATCGGCACGCCCGCGAGCTTCCCGCCGCTGGATGACGACGAGCTGGAGGCGTTCAAGCAGGGCGCGGATCCGCTGGCGCTCTTCGTGGACGTGGTGCCGCACTCGCACCGCGCGCCGGACGAAGGCCTGCTGGGCGCGTTCGAGATGTCGGAGATCGGCCTGGTGCACCCGGCCTTCCAGAAGGTCGGCGCGCTGCGCCTCATCCGGATCAACCCGGACCGTCTGAAGCCGATGCTGGAGAAGTACGACCCGAACGCGACCATGGACGCGGTGCAGCGCTTCACTGCGCACGTGTCCCAGGCGGCGGGCAAGCCGGCCGCGGAGTCCCCGCAGGGCAAGGAGATGCTGCAGGCGGCGCTGACGCTGCTGGCGGACCTGAAGCGCTCCGTGTCGGTGGGCGGCGACATCTGCCTGCGCCGCCTCACGGAGGCCGAGGCCGCTTCCGAGCAGGCGCTGGCCATCGTGCGCCGCGCGCTGCAGAGCCCGCGCATCATCCTCACCTAGTCTGGTGGGAAGGGCGCGCGTCCGGGGCAACCGGGACGCGCGCCGTTACGTCTTCGCGACCAGGGCTTCCAGCGCCGCGGGCTGGCGCGGAGCCGGAAACGCCTCACTTCTTCGCGAGCAGGGCTTCCAGCGCGGCACGGGGCTCCGGACGGAGCCGCTCCGAGGCCAGCCGCAGGGCCCGCCGCGAGAGCTGTGCGTAGAGCGGAGCGATGTCCGAGGGCAGTGCCGCGAGGTGCGCCGCGACGACGCCCGCGTCTCCTCGGACAATGGGGCCGGTGAGTCCACCCGAGAGGCCGCGCGCTTCGATGCCTCGCAGCGCCGAGCGCATCAGCGGCAGCAGGGCCTTCAAGGCCGCCTCGGGTTCGATGCCCGCGGCGCCCAGCGCGCCCACGGCCGCGTCCGCCAGGGCCACCAGTCCACCGGCGCTCAGCACCGCGCCCGCGTGGTAGGCGGCCCGGTGTGCCTCCGGCACGTCGAACATCGCGAAGCCCACGTCCTCCGCCATGCGCTGGAGCACGGCGCGCAGGGAAGGGGACCGTGTGCTGATGGCGGCGGTGTGGCCCGCGAGCGAGTCCCTCGCGGAGGACACGGCGCAGAGTGGATGGAACGAACCCACCGCGCGGCCCCGCTGCGTGCCCAGCGCGGAGAGGGGCAGGGCGCCCGCGGTGTGCACCAGCGCCACCGTGCGCGGCAGTTCGCGTGACAGGGCTTCGGACACAGACGGCACCGCCGCGTCCGGAACGCACAGCACGCAGACGCGCGCCTTCTTCAGGTCCGCCGGGGTCGCGGGCTTCAGGCCCAGGGCCCGCGTGCGCTCATGGCCTGCGTCGTCACGCGAGTACACGCGCACGGGCCAACGCTTCGCTTGCAGTGCCAACGCGAGTGCACCACCGAGCCGCCCCGCGCCGACGATGACCACGGGGACGCGCTTCGCCTTCGCCGCGCTGCTCCGCGTGCTCCGGCCTCGCCGCGCCACCGTCAGGCGGCGTCCCGGGCGAACTGGAGCTGACCGGCCTGCACGGCCACGCGCACGCGGTCGCCCGCGCCGAACTCTCCGGAGAGGATGCGCTCAGCCAGGGGGCCTTCCACCAGCCGCTGCACCACCTGGCGCATGGGCCGCGCACCCAGCATCGGGTCGAAGCCGCCGGACTTGAGCAGGTGACCCACCACGTCCGTGCCCGCCGTGTAGACGATGCCGCGCTCCGTCGCGAGCCGCTTGCTGCTCTCCGCCAGGATGAGCGTGGCGATCTTCGCCACCTCCTGCTCCGCCAGCGGACGGAACGGCAGCCGCTCGTCGATGCGGTTCCACAGCTCCGGCGGCAGCGCCTTGCGCGCCGTGTCCGACGCCATGTCCAGCGCCTTGCCCTCGGCCGCGTCCGCCGCGCCGAAGCCCACCGCGCGGCCCGTGCGGCTGAACGCCTCCGCGCCCAGGTTCGTGGTCATCACGATGACCGTGTTCGAGAAGTCGATGTGCCGGCCCTTGCCGTCCGTCAGCCGCCCCTCCTCCAACACCTGGAGCAGCAGCATCTGCACCTCGCGGTGCGCCTTCTCGATCTCGTCCAGCACCACCACCGACGACGGCCGGCGGCGCACCGGCTCCGTGAGCTGTCCGCCTTCACCGAAGCCCACGTAGCCCGCGGGCGAACCGATGAGGCGCGACACGCCGTGGGACTCGGACATCTCGCTCATGTCCAGGCGCACCAGCGCGTCCCGGTTGCCGAACAGCACCTCCGCCAGCGCCCGCGCCATCTCCGTCTTGCCCACGCCCGTGGGGCCCAGGAAGAGGAAGCTGCCCATGGGACGGCGCGACGCGAAGCCCGCGTAGTTGCGGCGGATGACCCGCGAGATGCGCACCACCGCGTCGCCGTGGCCAATCACGCGCTCCGCCAGGTCGTTCTCCAACCGGAGCAGCCGCGCGGAGTCGTTCATCAGCAGCCGCTCTTCCGGCACGCCCGCCAGCTTCGCCACCACGCGCGCCACGTCCGCCGCGTCCACCCGGTGCTTGCCCTCGCGGTGGCAGCGGCTGCCCGCCAGGTCCACCACGCTGATGGCCTTGTCCGGCATGAACCGGTCCGTCACGTAGCGGCTCGCCAGCGACGCGGCCGCCTCCAGCGCCTCCGGCAGGTATCGCAGCGCGTGGTGCTCCTCGTAGCGCCCGATGATGCCCTGGAGGATCTGCAACGTCTCCGGCACTGACGGCTCGTTCACCACCACCGGCGTGAAGCGCCGCTCCAGCGCCGGGTCCGCCGCGATGAACTTGCGGTACTCGTCGTGCGTCGTCGCCCCGATGCAGGGGAACTCGCCGCGAGCCATCGCCGTCTTCAGCTCGTTGGCCGCGTCCTGCGGGCCCTCGCCCGTGGAGCCCGCGCCCACCAGCGTGTGGATTTCGTCGATGAAGACCACCACGCGCCCCTCGGCCCGCCGCACTTCTTCCTTCAATGCGTTGAGCTTCTCGGAGAACGAGCCGCGCAGCTGCGTGCCCGCCACCAGCGTGGCCATGTCCAACTCGACGAGGATCTTCTCCGCCAGCGTGCCGCGCAGGCCCATCAGGCGCTGCGCCACGCCCTCCACCACCGCCGTCTTGCCCACGCCGGGCTCGCCCAGCAGGCACGGGTTGTTGGTGCGGCGCTTGCCCAGGATGTCGATGACCTCCTCGACCTCCCTCGCGCGGCCCACCACCGGGTCCAGCTTCCCCTCGCGCGCGGCCTGGCTCAGGTTGCGGCCCATGGACGTGAGCATCGGGAACGCCTTGGCGTCCAGCGTCAGTGGCTGACCCTTGGCCTGGGACGGCGGAGGCGAGGACGGCTTGAC
>NZ_RAWF01000317.1:0-10462 GCF_003612075.1 Corallococcus sp. CA041A | reverse complement strand
GTTCGGGGCGGGGCGGGCGGTGGGCGGCGGACTCCAGCCGGTCCACGTTGCGCAGCTCCGGGAAGAGCCAGGCCCAGAGGCCCACGACGATGAGCGTGCCCACGGCGCCAATCACCACCGCGTGCACGGCGCCCAGGGCCTCCGCGAGCGAGCCCGCGCGGAACTCGCCCAGCTCGTTGGAGGCGCCGATGCACATCATGTTCACCGCGCCCACGCGGCCGCGCATGTCGTCCGGCGTGGAGACCAGCTCCAGCGTGTGGCGCACCACCACGCTCACCATGTCCGCCGCCCCGCCAATGGCGAGCGCCACGAGCGACAGCGGCAGGGACCTGCTCAGGCCGAACACCAGCGTGGCCGCGCCGAACACCGCCACCGCGCCGAACATCTTCCACCCGGCGTGGCCGCCCAGCGGACGGAACGCGAGCAGCACCGCCACCACCGCCGCGCCCGCGGCCGGAGCGCTGCGCAACAGGCCCAGTCCCCACGGGCCGGTCTGCAGCACGTCGCGCGCGTAGATGGGCAACAGCGCCACCGCGCCGCCCAGCAGCACCGCGAAGAGGTCCAGGGTGAGGCTGCCCAGGAGCAGCCGCTTCTGGCGCACGAAGCGCAGGCCCGCGACGAGCGTCGTCAGGGAGATGGGCTCGCGCGACGCGCTGCCGGTGCGCACCTTGAGCGAGAGGATCCACACGATGGTGAGCGCGCACAGCGACGCGGACGTGAGGTAGACGCCCTTGCCGCCCAGCCACCCGTAGAGCAGGCCGCCCACGGCGGGGCCCGCGATGGTGGCCACCTGCCACGTGGTGGAGTTCACCGCCACCGCGCGCGTCAGCTCCTCCGGCGGCACCAGGTAGGGCGTGAGCGCGGAGCCCGCGGGCGCATAGAAGGCTCGCGCGGTGCCGAACAGCACCAGCACGCCGTAGACGAACCGCACGTCCGTGACGTGGCCCAGCGTGAAGGACAGGAGCAGCAGACTGCACACCAGCATCACGCCCTGGCAGATGGCCAGGATGCGGCGGCGGTCGTAGCGGTCCGCCACCTGTCCGCCCAGCAGGCTGAAGGCGAGGAAGGGGACGAACTGGGACAGGCCCGTGTAGCCCAGCGCGAGCGCGCTCCCGGTGAGCTCGTACACCTGCCACCCGATGGCCACCGACTCGATCTGCGCCGCGAGCACCGCGCACAGACGGGCGATTTGATACAGCCGGAAGTCGCGGTGACGGAAGACGGAGCTGGCGAGGACGGAGGGGGTATCGGCCATGGAGTGGGCTGCGCTGTAACGCAGCCCGTCCCCCTTGCGCCAGCGACAAGGGGCGCACGGCCCCGGCGCGCCTTATGTGGTCGCGCGCATCTTGTTCAGCCGGTCGTAGTGGCGGTAGCCCAGCTTGTCGAGCGCGGCGGGCGGCGCGAGGCCGATGTCCACCAGCGTCTTGATGTCGTACGTGCCCGCGAGCACCGGCGGCGCGTAGTTGGCCACCGCCTCCGGCGTGCGGAAGCCGGGCAGCGGGAAGAGCACCTGGCTGGTGTGCACGTGCATGAAGTGCGCGGCGGACTGGCGCTGCCACCCCGGCACGCCCGGCGCGGTGATGACGTGCGGCGTGGCGAGGAACGTGCCGCCCGTGAGGATTTCCAGCTGCTGGCCCACCTGCGCCACGATGCAGCCCGCGGGCGCGGTGCCGCGCACCATCGCCCCATTGGGCGCGTCCGGCGTCGCGCGCGTGCGCAGGTACAGGCCGCTCTGGTCATCCGGCTTCGGCGCGGGGCGGCCTTCCGGATCCAGGAAGCGGCCTCCGGGCAGCAGCGTCAGCAGGTTGAAGTCGGTGTGCTCCTCGCCCCAGAGGATGCCGGTGTTCACCTGGGACGGGCCCAGCGGCAGGTACTGGAGCGCGCGCGTGACGTGGGGCGCCTTCTCGCAGGAGGCGGTGAAGGTGTCCTGCGGCAGGTTCAGCGCCAGGGCGGCGCCGCGCAGCAGCTTGAGGCCGGCCTCGTGCAGCGCGGTGCCCATGGTGAGCAGGCCCTCCTGGAAGAAGGGCGGCGCGTCGTCCGGCCAGATGTTCTCCGGGTACAGCTCCGGGAACTCCATGGCGGACTGCGGGTCGGTGGGCGTGGGCGCCGCGAAGTAGCACTCCTTGAAGTCCGGCTGCCCGTTGCTGGCGACGGCGACCTCCGTGTTGGGAGGCGTCCAGCCGCGCTGGTACCAGAGGTCCGCGCGGCCCAGGGGGCGCTTCTGGGCGTCCGGGCGGGCCACGAAGGCGGAGAACGCGTCGTAGAAGCGCTCCAGCGCCGGCGCGTCCACGCCGTGGTTCTTCACGAACACGAGGCCGAAGACGCCGAAGGCCTCGCGCAGGGCCGCCGCGGCGCGCTCCAGGCGCGCCGGTTCACCCGACGCCAGGTCCAGCAGGTCGACCGTCGGGATGTTCATCGTGGGGGTGTCCGCCATGGTGGGCCCAGGTGTATCGCGCCCGGGCCCGGCTGAGGAGGGGGACCGTGCCTGCCCGCCCTCCTCGTTCCAGGGAAATCCGGAAGAGGTCCCCTCCTACGGACTCACGGCTCCCCTCAGCGCGCGGCGACCGTGACGTCCACGGGGGCGCACGTCACGGGCGTGGACTGGTACTCGCCGCCGGCGCGGGGGACGTCCTGCTGGCGCGTGGCCACGTCCATCAGCGCGTCGCGGAAGCTGATGCGGTACGTGCCCGGCTTCTTGAAGTCCCAGGCCTGCGTCACCTCCACGGTGTTCTCCACCGTGGCGCCCGGGGCGATGGCAGCGTAGCTGTCCGCGCCCGGGGCCGCGCGCTTCACCATGGGGCCCTGGTACGGCATCTCCTCGCCGTCGCGAGTGACCTGGAACACCGTGCCCAGGATGCCCTCCAGCGGCGTCTGCCACTTGAGCACCCAGACGGGCGACTCCGAGCGGTTGGTGAGCTTGAAGAGGACTTCAATGGACTCGCCGACCTTCGCCTTCGGGTGGACGCTGAGGGCGCACTCCAGCTTCGGGGTCGTCACGGCGGCGTCGCGGCGACGGGGGCCTGCTGTTGCGCGGGTGCCTCCGCGGGCTTCGGGGTACAGGCGGTGACACCGGCGGCGGTCAGCACCGCGAGCCATGCGAGGTTCCTTCGTCCCAGGCCCATCACGTGACGCTCCTTGTGTTCGTGCTGCGAAAAGAAAAGGGGCGCGAGCCCATGTGGCCCGCGCCCCGGAGTCAACGGTCCCGCGTCACCTTACGGCAGCGAGGGGTTGTTCTCCGCGAAGTATTCGTGGCTGTCCGCGTTGTCCCGCGCGTTGGTGGGGTTGGACCGGGCCAGGTTCTTCGCGGCCGTCTGGCCGTAGGCCCAGTCGTCCGTGCCGGCCACGACGTTGAAGTGGCTCATCTCGTGGACCAGCGTGCCCGCGCGCGAGTCCGTGCCCGTGTTGGGGGCGTTCCAGAAGGCGCCGCACACGTAGATCTTGTACGGCGAGGCCGGGTACACGTACGCGTAGGTCCCGCTCTCGTTGCAGCTGCAGTCCACGACGACGGCGGCGGACGCGAACGCGTTCTTGATGCTGTTGAAGTGCGTCTTGATGACGTTCCAGTTGGAGCTGGAGTACGTGCCGAACCACGTGGTGTAGCGGCTGGTCGCGGACGGCGTGGCGCTCAGGTACGTGTACGCGTTGTTGGAGTAGGTCTTCGCGCTGTTGTACGCGTTGGTGATGGTGGTCTGCTCGGAGGCGGTGCACGCCCCGGAGTAGGACAGGCCCTGCGCCGTCACCGTGCGCATCGCCTCGATGCCTTCGAGGCTGTTGCGGCGGCCCTCGATGAAGAGGCTGACCGCGTTGGAGGACAGCGCCGTCACGCCCGCGCGCGCCTCCAGCTCGTAGCGGATGGTGTAGGTGCCGGAGACGGACAGGTCATACGCGTCCGACACGACGACCGGACCGGAGAGGCTCTCGCCGGGGGCGATGGTGACCATGTCCTCGGCGCGGCCCTGCACGCGCTTGAAGTGCGCGCCCGTGTACTCCACCGGCTGGCCGTCGCGAGACACCGACAGGCGGCCCTCGTTGAGGCCCTCGCCCGGCGCGTCCCACTTGTAGATGCTCACCGGCGAAGAGGAGGTGTTGGTCAGCGTCACCTCCACCGTCACGCGCTCGCTGGCGGCCATGGAGGCCTTGCCTGCGGACACCTGCGCCGTCAGGGCGCCCTGGGCCTGCTCGGTGGCCTCGGTCGGGGTGGGCTCACCCTCCGCCGGAGGAGCGCCGCAACCGCTCAGCAGGGAAACGCCGACCACCGTGCCCATCAGCCACTTGAAACCGCGAAGGCTCTTGCTCACGAGGAACTTCCTTTCGGAATACGACGCGACGAAAACGCCCAAGGGGGAATGCCCGGGTGTGCATGCTTATAGGGGAAACCGGGCCCGCAGATGATGGCATGAAATACTGTGAAATAAATGCCTGCCGGCTATCCGGTTTCACGGCGCGTCGCGGCCAACCGTGGCATGGAGCGTTAGTCTTCACGCGGCACGCATTGCGTGTGGCACAAACAAAGACACAGGGAAGGGGTGGCGGAAAATGCGCGCGGTGGTGTTCGAGCACGAGGAGCACGAGGGGCCAGGCCTCTTGGGGCCGGCGCTGGAGGCGGCGGGCTTCACGCTGGTGCGGCGCTTCCGGACGGTGAAGCGCGAGGACGTGGACGCGCCGCTGGTGGTGGTGATGGGTGGGCCCATGGGGGTGTACGAGGCGGACGCCCATCCGTTCCTGAATGAAGAGCTGGCATTGCTGGGAGAGCGGCTGGCGAACGACCGCGCGTGCGTGGGCGTGTGTCTGGGTGCGCAGCTGTTGGCGGCGGCGGCGGGTGCGACGGTGTCGCCGGGGAAGAATGGCTTCGAGGTGGGCGTGGGGCCGGTGCGCTGGACGCAGGACGCGCTGAAGGACCCGGTGGTGGCGGGCGCGAAGCCGCGCACGGCGGTGGCGCACTGGCATGGGGACACGTACACGCCGGTGCCCGGCGCGACGCTGCTCGCGTCCACGGACCGGTACACGCAGCAGGCCTTCCGGCTGGGAAAGTCGTATGGCTTCCAGTTCCACCTGGAGCTGACGGCGCAGGAGCTGGGGCGCTGGCTGGAGCTGGGGGAGGAGGACCTCGTCACCCGGGGCAAGGACGTGGCGGCGCTGAAGGCCCAGCTGCCCAAGCTGAAGGCGGCGGAGGCGGAGAACACGGAGCTGCTCCAACGGCTCGCGCATCAGCTGGCGAAGGGCCTACGCTGACGGCCGTCCAAGGCAAGGGGAGGGCCGGACGCCATGAAGCTGACCCGTCTGCACGTCCACCACTACCGAGGGCTCGCGCCGGACACGGTGCTGACGTTCGGCCCTGCCCTGAACGTGGTGGTGGGCGCGACGGGCAGCGGACGCACGACGCTGCTGGAGCTGGTGTCCGCGGTGCTGTGCTCGGACTTCTCCGGGCTGCTGCGGGAGCCGTTCTCGCTGGAGTACGCGCTGCGCTTCGACGCGCTGACGGTGGACGTGGCCGTGCGCAACGAGCCGCCCGCCGCGCTGCCCGCTACGGCCGGGGAGGGCGGCTCCGATGCAGGCCCTGGCGCCGCATTGGCGCTGCCGCCGGCGGCGTTGGCGCACGGGCTGATGCCCTCCATCGTGGCGACGGTGCGGTGGGACGCGGCGGAGGACGCGCGGCTCGTCATGCGCGCCAGCGCCACGGGCTTCGCGTGCGAGGTGGCGGGCGCGGCTGGCTTCTCCAAGCGCATGCACTGGTCGGTGTTGGACCGGTCCGTATGGACGCTGCTCTTCATGGCCGCGCAGTACCTGGAGCGCGGCGTGAAGGACCGGCTGAAGGACCTGCTCCGGGAGACGTTCCTGCTGGCGCCGCCGCGCTTCGACGAAGCGCTGGGCATGTTCGAGCGCATCGGCGCCATCCGCTACGCGATGGAGCAGCGCGGTGAGGAACTGTTTCCGCTGGGACTCATGGCGCTGCCCACGTGGATGCCGGGCTGGCTGCGCGAACAGGTGGAGCGCGAGCCCGTGCCTCCGTCGCTGCTCTTCCGCCACGAGGCGCAGCCCCAGGGCTTCCTCGCGCGCTTCGTGACGCTGGCGGGGTTCGCTTCAGGCACGCTCACCGTGGACGTGACGGAGACGACGCCGCTGTCCCAGGGCGGACGGTTGGGCTTCAGCGGCTTCCGTTTCGCGTTCGTGCGGCCGGACGGCACTCCGGTGACGCAGGAGCAGCTGGGCCATGGCCAGAAGCGGCTGTTGTCCTTCCTCTACTACCTGGACGTGCACGAGTCCTTCGTCATCGCGGACGAGCTGGCGGACGGCCTGCATCCGGACCTGGTGCGCGCGTGCGTGCGGGACATGGGGAAAAGGCAGGCCTTCGTCACCAGCCAGAACCCGCTGGTGCTGGAGCAGTTGGAGTTCACCCACGCGGAGCAGCTGCGCACGTCGTTGATCCGCTGCCAGGGCGGCGGCGGGCCCGGGCGCTGGCGGTGGACGCAGCCGACGCCGGAGGAGGCCGCGCGGTGGTTCGACGCTTCCCGCGCGGGCTCCGTGCCGCTGGGCGCGGTGCTGCGCGCCCAGGGCTTCGGATGACCGTCAGGGCGCCGTCGACGCCTTGAAGAGGAAGTCGTCGTCGAAGCCGCGCGAGACCAGGTTCCTTCCAAGGTGGAGGGTGCCGGAGAAGTAGCCGATTCCCACGAACGCGCCCTGCTTGTTCACCGCCACGTCCGTGAAGAACGGGCGTCCGGTCGAGCTGTACGTGTGCCTCCACTGTTGCTGACCTTCGATGCGCTCCAGCCTCGCGGTGAAGAGCGTGTAGCCGGAGGGCGAGTCCGGCTCGATGGAGGCGCCGCCAACGACCACGGCGTCGTCCTCGGCCACGGCGACCGCGCCCACGGCCTGCGGGTAGGCGCGGGCCCAGCGCTCCTCTCCGGCCCGGGTCCACGCGACGAGGAAGCCGCCGCCCGGGACCGGGGGCGTAATCGTCTGGCCCCGGAACGTGAAGGCGCTGCTGAACTGGCCTCCCACCACCACGCGGTTGCCGTGCACGGCGATGCTCGCGGCTCCTCCCGACGCGCCCACCAGCGACCGGGTCCACGCCACCGTGCCCGAGGGGGTCACCTTCCAGACCTCCGGGTCAGGGTACAGGATTCCCGCGAAGTAGAAGGCGTCCGCTTCATCCACCGCGACGCTGGCACCACTGCTCAGGATCAACTGCTCGCGGACGGTCCACTGCGCCGCGCCGGCGGCATTGAACTTCGTGAGGAATGCGGTCACGACGTCCGTCACCTGCGAGGAGTTGGGCCCCTGGCCGAAGTCCACCGTGCGGAAGGCGTTGCCCGTCATGGCGATGCCGTCCTGCGAGTCGGTGACCAGGTCCTGGGGAGAGATGTTGCCCGTGAAGTGCCGGGCCCACTGGAACTGCCCCGTCTTGCGCAGCTTCAGCAGGAAGGCGCCTGCCGGTTGGAGTCCCCCTCCCAGGTCGATGGGCTCGTTCGACGTCCCCGCGACGAGCACGTTGCGCTCCCGGTCCACCGTGAGCGCCACCGCGTCGACGAAGTTCTGTCCGCCGGGAGGAAGCACGCCTTCATAGGCGCGGGTCCACAGCAGCGCGCCGGCCGTCGTGTACTTCGCCACCGCGAAGCCAATGCTGTCGGGGTTCCCGGAGCCGACGGGGCCCGCGCCCAGGTCCACGCTGCCCTGGTAGAGGAACAGCGCGAGGATGTTGCCGTCGCGGTCGAAGTCCACCGCGTGGGCCTGGTCGAACCGGGGGGATCCCAGGTGCTTCACCCAGGCGAAGGCTCCCCCCGAGAGTGCCGCCTCCTGCGTCCGTGCGGACGCCTCGGGGGCCTCCGAGGGCCCGCACCCGCCAAGCGCCGCTGCGATCACGGCGCCCCAAAGAAGCCGCCAGCCCATCACCCTGCGAGTCGTTCCCATGTGTCCCCACCTCGCTGTCCCCAAAGACAGACAGTGCGAGTTAGGAACGACCTGCAGGCAGGCACACTGCCCTGGAGGGCAGTGGGGCTTTGATGCCTGAACAGTCCGCGGGGCGCGGTCAGCGGCCGGAGAGCAGCTCCGTGGTGAAGGAGAAGCCGCCCAGCAGGTAGGGCATGGCGTTCATGCGGTTCTCATGTTTGAGGTACCAGCCGGCCATGAGCAGCACGGTGGGCTTGCTCATGACGCCGCCCGGCTTCGTGTCGAAGGCATACGCGACGAGCGGGCCCACGCGGACGTGCGAGTTGGTGGGCAGCTTTCGCCCGGGCAGCGGCTCCACCGCGTTGGTGTCTTCGTCGTAGCGGGGCCACACCGCGGAGAGCCGGGCGCCCAGCGTCCACTGTCCGGCCAGCCAGAGGAGGTCCGTGTCGTTGGCGAGCACCCAGCCCTTGCCGGGCACCAGCGTGTCCAGCGTCGGGTCGTAGAACGTGCCGCGCGTGCCGCCGTCGCGCAGCGACATGTTCCAGTACTCGATGGCCAGCTTCGAGCGCAGCGCCAGGGACTTCACCTTCGCCTGGAGCATGGGCTCCACGAAGAAGTGGTGCCCGGAGGTGCCGTAGGCGGTGTCATTGGTCGCGCTGCGCAGGTCGTCGTCGTAGGGCTGGAAGGAGTCCGGATAGGACTGCACGCTGCCGAAGGTGCCGAAGAACTGGACGTACTCGTAGCCGGCGCGGACGTTGAAGATCGCCAGCGGTTGCAGCTCCACCACGGGCCCCAGCTTGAAGAACGCGGGACTCAGCCGGAGGCTCGCGCCGGCGCTGGCGTACGTGTCGCGCAGGAGCAGGGAAGGGCTGTCGGAGAGGCGCTTCTGGTAGACGAGCCGGTTCTGCGACTCGAGCCCCAGCGGGTTGTAGCGGACCACGTTGAGGGTGGTGAAGTAGACGCGGCTGTCGGGCAGGAGCGGCTGCACCGGGAGTGGCACGTCCTCCGTGATGGGCGACTGGGGCTGCTGCGCGGCCACGGGTGCGCCCAGGCCCAGGAGGCCGAGCAGCGCGGCGCGCGTGAGCGCCTTCGACAGGGACGGGGAGCGGACAGGCGTCGGGCGTTGCGGGAACACGTTCGCGGGCATGCATCCTCTCGGCGGAGTCCGCGGGAGCGGCCCACGGGCAAGGGCCACCCGTGGCGGGCGGCGGGAGCGTCGTGCACATGACGTGGGCGCTTCAAGACGCACCAGGACGAAGCCGCCGGATGACACCCGGCGTCACCAAATGTTTCACGGCTCGCGGGCGGGGTTTCAGAACGTGAGCTGGAAGCGGGACATGAGGACGTTCTCGGGAGGGCGGTCGGCGCCATCCGGAGCGCCGCCCTCGTAGTTCGTGCGGTGGAAGTTCATGGCGAAGCGCACGCGCCGGTTGAAGGCGAACGTCGTGGCGACGCCGAAGCCGCTCGCCGCGCTCACGGATTGCGCGGGGTTGGCGAAGCGGGGGAAGGCGGCGTCGTCAATGTCCAGGGCGTGGTAGCGCGCCGCCACCTCCAGCGCGCCGCCCTTGAGCGTCTTCGGGTCGAAGGGCGTCGTGGGCCGGGCGCCTTCGAAGGACGCCTTCCCTCCGAACACCCACGACACCGACGTCTGCCACGCGTGGTTGCGCAGCCGCGCGCGTGCGTCCGCGATTCGCACCTCTTGTGACGAGCGCACGTACTCCGCGAGGAGGCCGAAGGACCCCCAGTAGAAGTAGCCCTGGGGCGCGAGCCGCAGGTGCTGGCCGTGCGCCGTCACCGTCTCTCCGGTGTTCGCGTTGTTGAGATAGCTGAAGATGATCTCCTGGCCCGTGCTGCGAAAGGGCGCGAGCCCGGTGTTGGTGGCGGTGCCGAACTGGAGGCCGCGCGTCACCGCGATGCCCAGCCCCAGTCCCTGGAGGAAGGACGGCTCGCGGCCCTTGAAGGGCAGGGCGAAGAAGCGGGCGACCAGGTCGAAGCTGTCGTCGGGGTTGGTGTCGGTGCTGGCGCCGTCGGGGTCTCCATTCACCACCGCCAGCGAGTACTGCCACCGGCCGCCTTCGCCCTCGCCGTGCAGCTCCAGGCCCTCGTCGCGGTTGGGGACCAGGTCCACCGTGAGCGAGCGCTCGATGAAGGGGTTGTCCATGTCGGACTGGAGCAGCTCCAGTCCGAACGGCGTCTTGAACCGGCCCGCGCGCAGGCGGACCCATTCCCCTGGACGGAAGTCGATGAACGCGTCCTGGATGATCGGCTGATTGACGCCGAAGTCCGGCATGAGGCGGAAGTCGATGAAGCCGAAGAGCGTCCCGTCCAGGATGGGGCGCATGCGCCGCACGAGGAACGTGTTGGTGCCAGTTCGGTCGATGTCCGCGAAGTAGAAGCGCCCGTCGCCCTGGAGTTGGCCGCGCAGCTTGAGCACGAAGGCCTTGTCCGCGGACGACAGCGTGAAGCCTTCCTCGGAGACGTTGATGACTGGCGGCTCGGCGGCCTTCGGAGGCTCCGCGGCCTTCGGAGGCTCGGAGGCCTGGGCGTGAACGCGGGGGGCGGCGAGCAGCAGGCC
>NZ_RAWF01000316.1:0-10646 GCF_003612075.1 Corallococcus sp. CA041A | reverse complement strand
GCCCCACACCCCCGCCGCCTGCGCCAGGGGCGCGGACGCAGTCGCCAGAGCCGGCAGCGCCGCGACGCACGCCCACACGAGCCCCACGTACAGCAGCATCGCCAGCAGCAGCGAGCCCACCGTCGCCATGGGCACCGTGCGCTCGGACGCGCGCACCTGCCCGGCGATGACCGGGACGATTTCGAAGCCCTGGTAGGCGAACATCACCGTCAGGCCCGCCTTCAGCCAGGATGCTCCCGTGGCGGGCAGCGGTGGCGGCACATCCCTGTCAGGCAGGAAGAAGAACGCACCCAGCAGCACCGCCAGCGGCACGAGCTTCAGCACCGTGAGCGCCGTCCAGGTCCGCGCCGATACTCGAATGCCCGACGCCACCAGCGCCGCCAGGCCTGTCACCAGCGCGGAGGCCAGCAGCCGCTCGCCCATGGGCCCGCCCAGGCCCACCGATGGCGCCACCGCTCGCGCCAGGCCCGCCATCACCGCGGACGTGCTCAGGAAGGCGCTGACGTAGGCCACCCAGCCGACGAGGAACGACACGCGTTCGCCGAACGCCGCTCTCGCGAACACCACGGGGCCGCCATCCGAGTCGAACCGCCGGCCGAGCACCGCGAACGCGAACGCCACGGGCACCAGCGCCAACCCCGTCAGCGCGAAGGCCCACACCGCGCCCAGGCCGGGCGCCTGTGCCGCGACCTCCGCAGGTGCGAAGAAGATGCCGACGCCCACGATGCCGTTGACGCCCAGGGCCAGCAGTTGGAACGGCCCGATGGTGCGCTCGGGCGCGACGCCGGAGGGAAGGGTGGACACGGCGGGGACTTCACTACACCCGCGCCCCGCGCACCATCACCGTGCTCACGGATGCGCGAGCAGCACGCTCAGCGCCGCCATGCGCCCGGTCGCGGACTCCCGCTCCAGGGACTTCGGGATGGAGACGAACACGTCGTTCTCCCGCTGATCGCCGCAGGCGCGCGTGCCCCGGTAGTGCTTGCGGTCCCGCTCGATGATGAGGTTGTAGCCGCACGGCCCCACCGACCCCATCAGCGCGTCCGGGCTGAGCGTCAGCGACGAGGGCTCGCCCGCGAAGGTGCCCAGCATCTCCACCACGTCCGGACGCTCGGTCACGGTGAGCTCCACGGGTTTCTCTCCCACCGTGCCCTCGATGCGCCGCTCCGACAGCTTCAGGTCCACGGGGCGCTGGAAGGCCTGGCCCTTCAGCGCGTTGTCCGACAGCTGGAGCTTCAGGTCAGGACCCTGGAGGCCCTGGGCGTCGACGTTCGCACGCACGGTCGTCCGGGGCGTCCGCAGCTCCACGGTGTCGTTCTTCTTCGCCATGGCGGATCCGCCCGCGAGCAGGGCGGCAACGGTGAGGATGCGAGCGATTCTCATGCTCCAAAGCTGGGGCGTCGGGCCGCGCGTCACCAGGGCCATGCTCCGGCTGCTCGGCGGGCAGCACGTTCGTGATATCCGTGCGCACGTGTCCCGCACGCGCCTGCTGGCCCTCTTCGTCGCACTCGTCGCCATCGTGGTCGCCGTCTGGCAGCGCTCCCGAGCAGTCGAACGGCTGGGCCAGGACTTCGACGAGGCGGTCTACCTGCCCATCGCCTTCACCTATGCCGGGATGCTGGATGAGGGCCGCTGGGGCGACATCGGCTCGCTCCGGGAGAACTTCGAACACCCGCCGCTGGTGAAGCTGCTCTTCGCCGAAGCCGTGCGCGTGTCGGGCGCGCCGGAGCCGGACTGGCGGGACGTCCCCATGGGCCGGCCCATCCCGGACGCAGCGCGCCCCGCGTTCAACGTGACGCGAGGCCTGTCCGCGGTGGCCGGAGTGCTCCAGGTGGGGCTCGTCGCCCTCGTGGATCCGTTGGGCGCGCTCCTGCTCGCGTGGGACCCGTACCACACGAAGTACACGTCCCAGGCGTACCTGGAGGCGGTGCCGGGGTTGCTCGCGGTGCTCGCGCTGCTCGCGTTCGAGCGCGCCCGGCGAATGGGCTTCACGCCGGGATGGACGGCGGTGTCCGGCGCCCTGCTGGGGCTCGCGGCGGCGGGGAAGTATCCGTATGGCCTGGTGGGCGGGCTCACGTTCCTGCCGTTCCTGATATCGGGCGCGCGCACGCGGTGGCGCCCGTGGGCCGCCATCGTCGTGTCCACGGCGGCGGTGTTCATCCTGGTGAACCCTGCCCTGTGGGCGTCTCCGTTCGCGTCGCTGTGGGAGTCCATCACCTTCCACTGGAACTACTCCCACAACGAGCACGTGCGCCGCGCTGGGCTGCCCTGGTACCAGCCGCTCGTGTTCCTCGCGGACACGTGGCTGTCGGGCTCCGACCCGGGCATCTACCTCACGCACTTCAACGCACGGGCGCTGTTGCCGCTGGCGGTGCTGGGCCTGCCCCGGACGTGGCGCGAGCGGCCCGTGTGGGCGGTGGCCGCCGTCGTGGGCCTGGTGTTCCTGCTGCTGTGGAACACCAAGTGGCCGCAGTACCTGCTGCTCGTCATCCCCGCGCTATGCGTCTGCGCGGGCCGGGGCGTGCGGACCGTGGCCAGCCTTGCCGTGTGGCTGTTCCGCAAGGTGCAGGGCTCGCGCGTCAGCGCAGGTGCGTGAAGACGCACGGGTCGGCGGGCAGGTCCATGTCGCAGGTGGGCATCAGGCACGTCACCTTCGCGCGGCGGGGCAGCGGCACCCAGCCCGAGCGCAACAACAGACACGCGGAAGTGCCGGGTCCGCGCAACATGCCCGCGAATGCCACGCCCCGGCGCTCCATGTCCTGCATGGCCACCTGGAGCAGCCGCTGCCGGTCCTCGGTGGACACGGAGGCGTGGAAGGCCATCAGGTCCACCACCTCCGCGGTGAGCTCTCCCACGCCCGTCATCAACAGGCTGTGCGAGCTCACCAGCCCGCGCACCTCGCCGTCCTGCTCCAGCACGAAGGTCCGGGGCACGTCGCGGTACTGGAGCTGGGCCGCCAGCTGCTCGGTCGTGTACGTGTATCCCAGCGTCACCGGGCGCAGCATGTCGTGGACCAGCGCCGTGCAGCGGTTCAGGTCCGCTGGCTGGTAGGGGCGAATGTCCTGACGGTCCGCCTCCCGGAAGCGGTGCCGCAGGAAGGGATGCGCCAGCGTGAACAGCCTCCGCTCGTTGTCCGTGAAGGACCAGCGGGCGAGCGCTCGCGCATCAAAGGCATACATCCACATCCCCAGGCCCCCGAAGAGGCGCGTGTTCCACGTGCGCCGCCAGAAGCCGGGCGGACGGGGCTCCGTGGTCGTGAAGCCCAGGGTGAGCCGCGCCGCCCGGTCCTGGTGCCGCCGGAGCAGTTCGTGCGCGAGCTTCGCGCCAATGCCCTGTCCTCGATGGGAGTTCGTGACGGTGGCCCGCAGTCCATAGCTGCCGTCCACTTCCACGCGTCCCAGGCGCAGCCTCGCGGGCTCCGCGAAGAGGGTGCCCACCAACGTCTTCCCCTCGTACGCCGCCAGCAGGTAGTCGCGTGGCGCCTGGCCGCCGCGGAACAGCCGCCAGTCGCAGAAGCGCGAGTCCCAGACGGGGAGCGGGGCTGTCTTGCCGTAGGTGGATTGCCAGACGCGGTTGAGGAACCAGGACGCCTCGGAGGCGTCACCTTCGAAGGTGCGCACCTCAATCATGGCCTGCCCTCCAGGACGGGATGCCAGAGCGCCCGAGGGTGGCGTGTCGCACGCATGCGCCATGAGCTTGCTTTCATGGCATGGAAGGTAGGGAGGGGGGCCGGGCTGGAAATCGGCCGCCGAGCCCGGCTCCTCCCTGGCTGTCATTGCCCCGTCAATGCGAGGCCTTCCGCGTGCGGTGGTCCACAGGCACCGCGCTGACAGGGCGGGGGAGTGTGCGGGGCTCGCCGTCCCGCGCGCGTCAGGGAGGGGTGAGCGCGAAGTCCGCGTACACCGCGCCGTGGTCGGAGCCGCCGTAGCCGCCGGTGGGCCCGCGGGCCACTCGGAAGGAGCCCGGCACATAGACGCCGCCCCCGTTGGGCGCGAGGTAGAGGTGGTCGATGGCCTGGCCCCTGCCGGAATAGAAATACGTCCAGGTCTCGTTGTCCGGCCGGTCCTTCGCGACGCGCAGCAGGGCCTGGTCCAGGGCGTTGATGGGCTCCGAGCCGGGGATGTCGTTGAGGTCTCCGCCGAGCACGATCATCGCGTCAGGGAACTCCCTCGCCGATGCGAGGAGGATCTCCCGCGCGGCATTGGCCTCCGCCATGCGGCGGCCCGGATCATCGTCCACCTTGGAGCGGAAGTGCGCCGCGAAGACGATGACCCGCGTCCCGTCCACGTCCACGTGGACCTCGAGCAGGTCGCGCGAGAAGCGGGTGGCGGAACCATCTGGCCTGTAGATGTATTGGCTCCGGTGGCTGCGCACTTCCGTGATGGCGTGGCGCGAGAGGACCGCCACGTCCACGGAGGCCTTGGTGTAGGTCTCCCCGAGGTGCGAGTGGGGGAACTGCGGGACCTTCTTCAGCAGCCCATCCAGCGAGTTCTGCGTTTCGACCTCTTCCAGCATCACGATGTCCGCGTTGAGCGCGGTGATGGCCGGGCCGAGCTGGCCCACCTGTGCCTCGAACTCCTCCGGCGTGGGCAGCTCCTCGTAGTTGGTGCCGCCGCAGGCGCCCGTGTCGCAGAGGGTGTCGAAGAGGCGATGCACGTTGAACGCCGCGATGCGCACGCGGGTGCCGGACGGATCCACCGGCGTTCCGCTGTCGGGCTGCGGGCAGTTGCCCTGGACGCAGGCTCCCGCGTCTGGAACCGGCAGGTTTTGGGAAGAGGAGCCGTCACAGCCCGCGAAGGCGAGCACCAGGCCCCACAGGGCCAGGGTCGAGCGGGGACGGAAGCGGAAGGGGAGCCGCGGCGGGGGTGACATCGGGGCGGCAACCTAACATCGGGCCATCCCGGACGCCGCGCGGACCGGCCCGGAGTGTCCGTCGACGCGGCGCGGCTCGCATCTTCGTCCAGGGCGTGGACTCCCGGTACCTGTGATGCGGACCCCGGGTGGGAATGGCCCGTCGCTCCGGGCCCGGGCCGTGCCGACCGGCCACGGGAGGGGCGGCGCCGTTCAGCGTGGCTCCGCGACCGCTCGCCCCCGAGGTCCCCAGCCGTGCCGCCGGGCGTGAGCATCCTGGCGTTGTTCCGGGTGCCGACGCGCCCGCGAGGTGCCGACGCCATGAACCCGTCCGTTCCCCTGTCTCCGCTTCCTCCTTCTCCCGCTCCCTCCGTCGCGGCCCCGGCCCGGCCGCTGCTGCCCTGGGTGCGAGCCCCTCGCCGGACGCTGGCGGCGTCGCTGACCGTGGGTGTGCTCGCGGAGGTCCTGCTCGAAAGGGCGCGCTGGGGCCTGGGCTTCCCGTTGCTGGTGGCGGTCCTGGTGGGCGCGCTCGCGTGGCTGGGTGGACGCGAAGGCTGGCAGCGCGCGCGGCCCAATGCGTGGCTGCTGGCGCCGCTGGGGCTGGTCAGCGTCTTCGTGGCGGTGCGGGACAGCTCCTGGCTCCTGCCGCTCAACGTGATGACCGCGGCCGTGCTCCTGATGATGTTGTCGCACTTCTGGGCCGCGGGTCGCGTGGAGCGGCTGGGGCTCACCGACTACATCGTCGTCTTCTTCGGCTCCGCCGCGCAGAGCCTGCTCTACCCGCCGGTGCTCGTCCGGGACAGCGTGGACATGCGGGGGCTCAAGACCCACTCGCGCCTCCTGGGGGCGCTGACGCGAGGCCTGCTGCTGGCGCTGCCGGTGCTGTTCGTGTTCGGGCTGCTGCTGGAGTCCGCGGACGGCATCTTCTCCTCCACCATGCAGCGGCTCCTGTCGTTCGACATGGACCTGGGCACGATGGTGTCGCGCGGCCTCGGCGTGGCGTTCGGCGCGAGCGTCGCGGCGGGCGTGCTGGGGCATGCGCTGCGCCGCCGCGCCACGAAGGAGCTGGGGGACGCGGAGGTGGCGTCCGCCACGCCGCGCCTGGGGCTCATCGAGGCGCTCACGCTCATCTTCGCCGTGAACGCGCTGTTCTTCGTCTTCGCGGCCTTCCAGGTGGCGTACCTGTTCGTCGGCGACGCGTCGTCCCCCGCTTCCGGCTACACCTTCGCGGAGTACGCGCGGCGCGGCTTCTTCGAGCTGGTGGTCGTCGCCTCGCTGACGCTGGCGCTGGTGATGGCCCTGACGCGCTGGACGCGGCGCGAGACGCGCGTGGCGCAGACCGTCTTCCGCGCGAGCACGTCGTTGATGGTGGTGCTGACGTTGATCATCCTCTCCTCGGCGATGCGGCGCCTGTCGCTGTACGAGGACGCGTTCGGCTACACGCTGCTGCGCGTGCACACGCACGTCTTCATGGTGGCGTTGGGCGCGGCGCTGGCCTGGCGCGCGGTGACGCTGTGGTGGAAGCCGGAGCGCTTCGCGGTGGGCGCGTTCGCCACGGCCCTGGGTTCGGTCCTCGTGCTCAACTTCCTCAACCCGGAGGCCTTCATCGTCCGCCACAACCTGGAGCGGTACGCGCGCACCGGTTCGTTGGACACCGAAATGTTCTACGACCTGTCCGCGGACGCCGTGCCGGGGCTGGTCCAGGTCGAAGCCACCATCGGGGTGGAGTACCAGGGGCGGCTGGCGACCGTCCTGAAGGAGCAGCGGGAGCGGCTGGAGCAGGGGGACTCGGTCCCGGAGTGGAATGTCTCCCGCTTCCTCGCTCGCCGGGCGCTGCTGCGGACGGGGGCGTGGAGTGCGCCCGTGAATCCGTGAGGCACCCTGGCTAGATTCCGGCGCCATGAGCGAAGTCGCCGGACGCCGTGTTCCCTCCTTGCCCCCCATTCCCGCGGTGCTCATCGCCGTGGTGAGCGTGCAGGGGGGCGCCGCGCTCGCGAAGGGGCTCTTCCCCGTCCTGGGCGCGGTGGGGGCCGCGGGCCTGCGGCTGGTGCTGGCGTCGGTGATGCTGCTGGCCTTCTTCCGTCCGCCGCTGTCGCGCTACACGCGAGCGCAGTGGGCGGCCGTCGTTCCGTATGGCGTGGCGCTGGGCGTGATGAACCTCACGTACTACCTGGCCATCGCGCGCATCCCGCTGGGGCTCGCGGTGACGCTGGAGTTCGTGGGGCCCTTCGTGCTCGCGGTGGTGGGTTCGCGCAAGGCGTTGGACTTCGTGTGGGTGCTCTTCGCGGCGACGGGCATCGTGTTGATTACACCGTGGACGGCGACCCCCGGCGGGTTGGATCCGCTGGGCGTGGTGCTGGCGCTGACGGCGGGCGCGTGCTGGGCGCTCTACATCCTGGCGGGAGGAAGGCTGTCGCGCCGCGTGCCGGAAGGGCAGGGCGTGGCGGCGGGCATGGTGGTGGCCATGTTGACGGTGCTGCCCTTCATGCTGAGCGAGGGGCACCTGGAGCGGATGACGCCGGGACTCTTCGCCGCGGGCGTGGGCGTGGCGCTGTTGTCCAGCGCGCTGCCGTACACGCTGGAGATGATGGCGCTGGGCCAGCTCTCCAGCCGCACCTTTGGCATCCTGATGAGCCTGGAGCCCGGGGTGGCCACGGTGGTGGGGTGGCTGTTCCTGCGCGAGCAGCTCACGCCCCTGCAATGGCTGGCGGTCGGGCTGGTGAGCGTTGCATCTGCGGGAGCGACGCTGACGGCGAAGCGGCCTCCTCCGCCCGTGGAGGCGTGAGGTGGTAGGGTTTCGCGGTGCGGTGGTTCGGCGGGCGCAGTGGTGGGCGAGCCCCTAACGCTGTTGCGCGACGATGAGTCCGCGTCGCACATCGACGGCGTAGAGCCCTCCGGCATCCGTGGCTGTGTCGTTCGGGTCGCAGACTTCGGTGCGCGCGTAGATGCCGACCAGGATGATGCCGTCCGGCAGCTGCTCCACCGACACCTGGTAGATGTCGCGACGGAAGAGGCACAGCTCGACCGGCGTGGCGTCCTTGGGTGGCTTGCGGTCCAGGGGGAGGAAGTCATCCATCGCGAGTTGGACGGCGGTCGCGATGTCCCCACTCAGCAGTGTCGTCCGGCCCTCCTGAAAGGGCAGGGCAGGGAAGACGAATTTCTGGGCCTCTTCGGGAGGCGCATGGGGTGGGCGCATCGAGCGCTGGATCAGGGAGCACCCGCTCAACGCAACGAGCGACAGCACGAGGATCGACGCACGTCTCATCGGGAGCCCTCCGGCACGGGCTGAATGATGCCATTCACCTTGTCCATGACGCGCCCGATGAGCACCCAGCGGCGTCCGTCTCTCACGTAGACCTCCCCAGGGCGTTCCTGCTCAACCGCGATGGGGCGCCGCGTCTCCAGCGCAGCGGGCCAGGATGCATAGTAGCGACCCTCATGGGAGTAGATGACCCCGCAGTACTCCTGGCCATATTCGCCACGCGGTGGCGCAGCGGCGGGCAACCCCATGAGCGGAGCGCACAGTTGGTCGATGATGGCATCCGCTTCGACGGAAGAGTCGATGACAGGCCATGGACCGCAGACCCATGGAATCTCGCGACCGTCGCGGACCTCAATCCCAAAGTACGTCCCGTAACCATCCCGGAGATACGAGTAGCCTCCGCACGCCGAGAGCAGCGTGAGTGCCGCCAGCCAGCGCAACGGCGCCATGCCTTCCCTGGTTCCCTCCGAGACGAATGGGCCGGGAGCGCTCGCGTCGTGCAAGAGGTAGCGGGAGTCTGGCATGGGATTGCATGCCATCTAGTACAAACGCCGCTGCCCCCTCCCGACGCCCATGCCCTGTTCCGCCAGGTGCTCAGCCATGGCACGCGGCGAGCGTTGCGTCCGCGGGAGCGACGCTGACGGCGGACATCAGGGCAGTGAATCCAGCGCCGCGAGCAGGCGCCCCACGTCCTCCGCCGTGTTGTAGTGGAGCAACGACGCGCGCACCGCTCCGTCAGGCATGAGCCCCAGCGCCTGGGCCGCCATCGTCGCGTAGTAGTGCCCCGCCGCGACGCCCACGCCCTGTTCCGCCAGGTGCTCGGCCACGGCGCGCGGCGACAGGCCGGTCACGTTGAAGCAGAAGGTGGCCACGCGCCCGGCGGATGTCTTCGGCCCGTAGAGTTGCACTCGCGGGTGCCGGGACAACTGCTCCAGCGCGGCCTCCAGCAGCGGCTGCTCCAACTGCGTGATGCGCTGGAAGGCTCGCGTCAATCCCTCACGTCCCGGCTGGCCACCGCCCAGCACGTCACGCAGGTAGCGCAGCGAGCCCAACCATCCAGCCCAGCCTTCGTGGTTCGCCGTGCCCGGCTCGAACTTCTGTGGCCCGTCATCCGGCATGAACCACAGCTTGTCCGCCGGAAGCCCCGCGAGCAGCTCTCGCCGCACGAACAGACAACCCAGGTGCGGACCGAAGACCTTGTACGGAGAGAACACCGCGAAGTCCGCGCCCCACGCGCGCACGTCCGGCAGGTGATGCGGACTGGAGTGCACCGCGTCCACGAACAGCCACGCACCCACGCCGTGCGCCACCTCCGCCGCCGCGGCCACGTCCGGCGTCGCGCCCACGGAGTTCGCCGCCGCTGACAGCGCCACCAGCCGCGTGCGCGGCGTGACGAGCTTGCGCAGCTCGGAGGCCTCCAGCCGTCCCTCTGGCCAGCTCGCGCGCCAGGTCTTCACCTTCACGCCCTGCGCCTCCAGCGCGCGCCACGGGGCCGCGTTGGATTCGTGCTCCAGCTCGGAGATGACCACCTCGTCTCCCGCCTGGAAGAGGCGTGAGACGGCACGGCCCACCTGGAAGGTGAGCGCGGTGGCGCTGGGCCCGAGCATCACCTCGTCGGGCGGGCAGTTCAGGAACTCCGCCGTCTCCTCGCGCGCCCGGGCCTTGAGCGCGGTGGCCACGCGGGAGGCGGGGTAGGGCTGGCCCACGTTGCAGCTTCCACCCGAGAGGAATTGATGGATGGCGTCGATGCAGTGCGTGGGCACCTGCGCCCCCGCCGCGTTGTCCAGGTAGCTGAAGCCGGACCGCAGGGCGGGGAAGTGCTCGGCGAAGGGGGAGGGCATGGGACGCGAAGCATAGCCCTCCGACCTTCAGGCGGAACTACGGCGTGCCGAAGTCCTGCGTCCAGTACGCGCGGTACGTGCTGGACGGCGCGTTGTAGTAGCCGATGCCCGACTGCTTCAGCGCCCCGTTCATGATGTTGTTGCAGTGCCCGGTGCTGGCCATCCAGCCGTCCACCACCGCCTGCGCGGAGCCGTAGCCCGCGGCGATGTTCTCCGCCGCCGTCCGGTAGCTGTAGCCCGCGGACCCCATGCGCTGCCACGGCGTGGAGCCGTTGGAGCCCGTGTGGCTGAAGAAGTTGTTCGTGCCCATGTCCTTGGAGTGCTTGCGCGCCGCACAGCGAAGCTTGTCATTGGTCGTGAGCGCCCCCACCGCGGGCTTCACCACGCCGCCACAGGTGGCGCCCGCGGCGCGGCGCTGGTTGATGAGCGTGAGCACGTCCGTCTCGAACGTCACCCAGGCCGGGTCCCACGTCGTCACGTCGTCGCAATACGCGGCGCTCGCGCTCAGCCCGTTGCCGGCGACCTCCGTCTGGACCGGCGGCACCACGACACCTTCGCCCTGCGGCGTGGGCGCCTCCTCGCCTCCACAGCCGCCCAGCAGGGCAGCGGCGCTCAGCAACGTCAGACACAGCGAACGGGACGAGGGCTTCATGGACAGACCTTTCACCGGCGGGGACCGGTCAGGGGAGGGG
>NZ_RAWF01000315.1:0-10657 GCF_003612075.1 Corallococcus sp. CA041A | reverse complement strand
CCGGGGTCCTCACCCGTACCGGGGTCGGTGCCAGGGTCGGTGGTCCCGTTGGACGTCACGGTGACCACGGTGGTGGCCGTCAGCGGGGCGGCGCCCTGGACGGAGGCCTTGGCCGTCACGGTGTAGGTGCCGGCCTGGGCGAAGACGTGCTGGACCTGGGGGCCTTCGGCGGTGGCACCGTCGCCGAAGTCCCAGGTGACGGTGGCGCCGGACTGGGAGGCCGTCGCGGTGAACGAGGCCGTGTGGGGCGCGGTGCCGCTGGCGGTGTTGACGGCGACGTTCAGCGTGCCCTGGGGCTGATCCGGCTGCGCGGGGAGCGTCTTGGAGAGGGTGAACGAGTCCAGGGTGCCGCCGTCCGTCTTCACGAGCTTCGCGGTGAGGTTGCCCTCGACGACGTCCACGTCGAGGAAGCCGTGGGCCGCGTCGTCGCGGATGACGCTCCAGGAGGGGCGCGACGTGGCGAACGTGCGCAGGGTGGCGCCGCCGCCGCCGACGACGAGGTAGGGGATGCCCGTCTCGTTCTTGCCGGCCTCGGCGTCGCCGAGCATGGGCTTGCTGCGCTCGTAGTCGTGGTCATGGCCGGTGAGGACCAGGTCCACGCCGTACTTCTCGAACAGGGGGCCGAACTGGCGGCGCATGGTGAGCTGCGAGCCGTGCTCGCCGCTGGACCAGGACGGGTGGTGGAAGAAGACGACCTTCCACGGCTGCGTGGTGGCGGCCAGGTCCTTCTCCACGAACGCCTTCTGCGCGGCGAGCGTGCACTTGGACGCGGACGCCAGGCCCACGGCGCAGTTCGAGTCGATGGACACGAAGTGCACGTGCCCCCAGTCGAACGAGTAGTAGCGCTCCGAGCCCTCCGCGTTGTTGGTGGGCAGGTAGAGGTTGTCCAGGTAGGGCTGGGCCTCGTTGGTCACGTACTCGTGATTGCCGGGCGTGGCGAACATGGGCACCTGGGCGAGCAGGGCGGCCATGGGGGTGAAGAGGTTGGTCTGGAACTCGGTCTCGGTGCCGGACGCGTAGGCGTTGTCACCCAGGGCGACGAAGAGCTCCGGCTTGTTGGTGAGCATGGAGGCGGCGACCTTCTTCTGATCGCTGCCACCGGTGCCGAAGTCGCCCACGGCGGCGAAGTGCACGCGCCGCGTGCCGGGCACGGGGGCGGTGGTGAACGCCTTCGCCGGGGTCGTCTCACCGCAGCCGTCCACGGAGTACGTATAGGAGGTGGCGGGGGCCAGGCCGGTGAGGACCACGGCGTGGATCTTCGCGGTGGCCGAGGACTTCACCGTCTGGCTGGTGTTGCCCACGCCGTAGCGCACCTGGGCGCTGGAGCAGTTCGACGACAGCCGGAACGCCACGGTGGCGGTGTCGGGGCCCACCTTCTGAAGGTAGGGATCACGCGGCAGGGCGAGCGCGTCACCCGAGGCGAAGCCCCCCACGAAAAGGGCAGCCAGGGCGGCGAGCGAAAGAGACTTCGTCCGGTCCATGAATCCTCCGGCCCGAGACATTCGGGACGGGGGCCCAACCGTTCATCGTTCAACGATCATCCGAAAATCAGGCGTTCGGGAGTAGGCAGGGGAGCGGGCGCCCGGTGTGGCGGAAAGACAGACGAACAGGCCTGCGTCGCATGTTTCAGGGAAGGCGGAACCGGGGGGCGCCTTGCGGCGTCCGGAGGCTGCGTTACCCCTGAAGACATGACCGAAGTCCACTCCCAGACCCGTGAGTACACCCTCCCCGAGGGCTGCCCCGTGTGCGAGTCGGACCTGCCGGTGCGGGTCACCGCGACCGGTCCGAACGCCGTCTGCACGCACTGCGGCTGGATGGGGCGTCCGTTCATCACGGTGACGTACGACGGCCTGCGCGTTTCCTACGACGACGCCGCGCGGGCCTGAGCGCCAGGCCTGCCTGTCAGGCTTGCGAAGGGGGCAGCAAGTTCGCGCCACACTCATGGCGCGGCCCTTCACACGGCTCGCTGCCACGTGTCCGTGTGGAGGGTGCTCCCGCACTCTTCGCGGCATGGCGCCGGGCGTGTATGGATGCGGGAGGCGATGTCCCAAGCAGAGGGGCTCTCGATGCGACCCGTGTCTTTCCCAGTAGCGATTTCCTACGGTGCCGAGGACTGGGTCGTGAACTTTGCCTCGACCCGGGAAGACCTCCGGCCCCTTGGAGAGCCTGGATTCATCGAGGAGGACTCGCTGCGCACAGCGGGAGGCCGGGAGTTCAACTGGGCCTTCGAAGCAGCGAGCGGGCTGCGCTTCAGTCTGCGCTGGAGTGAAGCGACGGAGTATTCGGTCGTCGTCGCGGATCCTCCGGACCCGTCCGCGGTCGTCGCCGAGCTTCGCTCCCTGGGCCTGGACGTAACGATCACGACGCGGGAGCTGCCGGAGCACCGCCACCTCCAGCGCCGGATGGCGCTCGGGTGTGTCTGGCTCTTCACGGGGGAGGGCGCCGTCCAGGTGACCGCGGTCTTCTCCCGGAAGGCCCTGGCGGACGCGTGGCTGGCGGAGAAGCACCTTTCCGGAGAGCTTGTCGCGTACCCGCTGGACACCTCCGTCTACGAAGCAGAAAGGCGCTGGGGGATACCGGAGGTGCCTCAATTGGGGACTGAAGGCATCCAGCGTTTCGTCGGACGGGTGGCCGAGCGCTACACATATCGGGACGGGAAGCCCGTGAACCCAGGCGTGCCATCCCCGTGAGCGAAGGTGCCGCCGCCCGGGTTGAGAGCCGTCGGGCATGACCACCTATTGGTATACGACATGCTCCAGGTGCCGTGGCCAGGGGCGCCTGTTCATCATGCGGGAGCTTGAGAACGGCTCCCTCTACCTCCATTGCGAAGAGTGTGAGTGGGGCTGGCGGGATCCGGCGACCGTGGGAGCGGTGACCGCTGGCTTCCTGACCTTGGAGGATGAGGCCGACGCGAAGCCCGCGAGCCGTGAAGAGATTGAAGCAGCGGGCTGGACGCCGTTCGCCACGCACCGTGTCGAGGAGTGAGGCGGATGAGTCTGGAAATGAGGGAGTGATGACGTGCTCGGAGTGCTCTGGTGAGCTTGCCTGGGTCGGCGTGACGAGAGGCACGGACCACTTCCGGTGCTTGAGGTGTGGACATGACGTCCATGCGCTGTCAACGCCGCGCCTCGGGCCGGGGCAGCGGTTCCGAGCGGTCATCCGGTGGAAAAACGAGATCTTGAGTTTCGCTGAGCTGGAGAGCCTGAGGAAGATTGCCCCTGAGGCGAGGGCTATCCCTGCTGTTGATATCTGGGAGCGGTCAAAGCGGGATGGATGGGTGCTGGGGGAGTATATGGAAAGCCAGATTGATGCCCTCTGGAATCAGGCTCACGAACTTCAGCTCAGGTTGGATCTTGTTCTGGTGTCGGAGTGCGAGCCCGAGGTGAGGCCGGTTTGCATGGTTGTTGTTTGGAAGACGACGAGCCCTTCTCTCGAAGAGATCGTTGCGTTGCGCAAGCTATCGGAAGAGGCCGCGAACATGCCTGTTTCAGCCGTCCTGAAGAAGGCCAGGGAAGGCGAATGGCTGCTGGGGCGCTTCTGGCCAAACAGGCTACCTGAAATCGAACGGCGGGCGATGGAGTTGGGGCTTCAGCTTCGGCGCGAGTCTTGAAGCCTGCATGTCTCCAGCGTGCATGGAAAACTGTTGCGGCTTGTGCGTAGGGCGAATGCGCGAGCCTCACCCTTGGAAAACGAGTGGGACAGGAGGTGGTGGAGATGGCGCCCATTGATGATGTGAAGGCCTTTCTCCTGCTGCATGGGCTGGAGACCGAGCAGACCGCTTATGGCTTGCGCGGGGAGCTGGAGTGTGGGGGGCGGAGGTATCTCTATAAAATCGGGAGAGCGAACGACGGTGGGGACGACGTGAGCGTCCGCCCCCTTCCTGAGGGGCCCACCTGGTGGTTCTGGCGCGAGAACCTTGAGGGGATTGCCAGGCTGCTGCTGGATGCACGTGCGCGGGTTGAAGAGGGACAGGCGAAGTCCTGGCTGGAGGCCCTGCGCCATCTCGATTCGACGATGAGTGCTCTCTGGCCGGATGACCCTGATGCAACGTGAGCGCGGGGCGAATGAGGAGGCGATCCAGGTCCTTTACCGTGGCGTCACCAACGGTTTCCTGCCGCAGGTCTGCGAGGCGATATTGCTGTATAATGCCGTGGTGGGAACCGGCTACGACATCTGCAACCACTGCCGCTGGGAGGATGCTGGAACCGTGAGTGATTCCGTCGACAGCAGCATCAACAAGGGGACCATGTCTCAATATCGGGAGCAGATTCGAGAGGAGTCGAACTACTACTGCCGTGAGAAGTGGAGCCAATAGATGTCGAGTTCGGACGGGTCGCCGTGGTCTTGTGAGGAACACCCGTGAATCTGGCGCGCGTTGATGAGTATGCAGGGGACTCCGAGTTCGACCGCGTCTTCCTGACGGAAGTGGCGAATCGCGTGGAGCCGCTCTGGGGGCACGTGCGCGATGAAGCCGCCGCCCGAGTCGCCGTAGGTATCTTGTATCTGGATACGCTGGTCTTTCGGGATGGCTTCAAGGTGAATCACGGTTGGGAGGCGAATAGCTTCGTTGGAGTCGACGGGGCCGCGGCGGTGATGGCCGCGGTCTGGGACTGGATGGGACTCGACTGGTTGATGATGAAGAAGCGGTTCCGCCCAGGCCCTGGAGTACCTCAACCACCTCAATCGTTGCACGACGAGCTCCGGGGAATGGCCATTCGCCACCCGTCCGTCGTCCTGGTGGATGATCAGCCCGCGAGATGGCCTCATTGGCCGGCCCCTGAACGGCCGCCGCCCGTGGAGTCGAAAGCCGCGATGCGGCGGCGCCGACGCCGTTTGAAGGTGCCCGGAGGGATCTGGAGGCTATTCACCCAGACGGATTCCGGCCCCGTGTACTTCGAGAACCAGGGGGCCCTCAAGGAACTGGTTGTGGGGAACTGGCTCCATGTCGAACAGGTCGACGACGAGGTCTGGTGGATGCGGGTCGGGGACATGCGCATCAGCGTCCAGGCCCCACGTAACGGCTCACCCGAGGTGGATGTGGAACGGGGCTTCTACGACGTGGTGCAGGGCGAGACGAAGGTCGTCGAAAACAGTTACAGCCCCGAGGCCGCCGCCGTCGCCGCCCCCGTGAAGCCCAGCGTCTGGGACGTCAGCGTGGGCCTGAGCCTCATCTCCCTCACCGGCAACGCGTCCACGCTGACGGTGAGCGGCCTGGCCAGCGCGCTGCGCAAGACGGAGCACTGGATCTACTCCGTGAAGGCCTACGGCGCGTACGGCCGCAGCCGCCCGCCCCAGGTGGAAGGGGAGGTGGAGTCCCTGTCCCAGGTGGTGGCCCTCAACGCCGGCGTCGAGCTGCGCGGGGACCGCCGCTTCACGCAGGAGATCAGCGGCTACCTGCTGGCCGGCGTGGACACGGACCACATCAAGAGCATCGAGGCGCGGCCCTACGGTGAAGCCGGCGCCAGCATCTTCTGGTTCGACACCAAGCGGGACGAGAAGGCCAGCGTGCGCGAGACCGTCCTGCGCACCGACTTCGCCTTCCGCTACGCACGCGAGCTGCGCTTCCAGTACTACCCCAATCGCGTGGACCTGCCGAACGTGGACCTGGGCGGTCCGCGCTTCGGCGCCCTGTTCCGCTACGGCCTCTCCAAGGACATCACCTTCCAGGAAGAGGCGGAGATCCTGGTCAGCGTCATCTCCGACGCGCGCATCCTCTTCAGCAGCCAGACGCAGGTGATGGCGAACCTCACCGACGCGCTGGCCCTGGGCGTGGGCTTCCTCGTGAAGTCCGACAGCGCTCCGCCCCCGGGCAAGGTGTCCACCGACACGGCGCTCTCCTTCAACCTGACCGTCGCCCTGTAGTCCCCCACGCGGGCACCCAAGCCCGCCAAAAGCGACGCGGCGCCAGGGAAGAATCCCGGGCGCCGCGTTCGTGCTTCAGGGGACTGCGGAAAGCGACGAACTACTCGTGCGTTTCGTGTCCCTGCTTCTGGATCTGCTGGTGGCCACCCGTGCGGCCTTCCGTCGGGTTCGCTCCGATGTCCACCGCCTGCAGGTCGCTGTACTGCGACCCCGGCGGGTTGGCCAGACGGAAGCGGGTGCCCAGGTCCATCAGCGAGAAGCCGATGAGCAGCACCACGAACAGGATGGACACGCCGAACACCAGGCGGTTGGCGCCCTGGTGCTCCGACAGGTGCATGAAGTACAGCGCCACCAGCGTGCCCTTCACGCTGGCGATGATGAGCGCGAGCACCAGACCGAAGTCAGGCAGGTGCATGCGGCCGGTGAACACCGTGACGAGCGTGAGCACCAGCAGCGCAATCCAGATGACCACGTAGCGCCCGGCGCCGTGGTGCGCCTGCATGTTGTGCTCTTCCTGATGCGATTCGTTGGCGATGGCCATGTCGTAACCCTCAGACCAGGTACAGCATCGGGAAGAGGAAGATCCACACCAGGTCGACGAGGTGCCAGTACATGGAGCCCAGCTCGACCTGCGTGTAGTTGTTCGCGTTGAAGTCCCCGACGCGGTACGCGCGCACCGTGGCGAACGCCAGCACCGTCATGCCGATGACGACGTGCAGCGCGTGCAGGGCGGTGGAGGCGAAGTACACCGTGAAGTACAGCGGCGCGCCCGGCAGCTGGATGCCTTCGTAGAAGTAGTAGCGGCCCGGCAGCGTCCCGATGTGGAACTTGTGCTTGTACTCGAAGAACTTGATGACGAGGAAGCCCACCGCCATCAGGAGGGTGAGCACGTTCATGTGCCCCACCATCGCGTTCTTCCCCTCCTTGGCGTAGTGCACCGCCATGGCGGCGGTGAACGAGGAGGTGATGAGCACCACCGTGTTGATGGTGCCCATCGTCAGGTCCAGGCTGCGGCTGGACGCCGCCCACGCTTCCGGGAACAGGAAGCGGTAGGCCGCGTAGCACGCGAACAGACCGGCGAAGAGCAGGATTTCCGTGGCGAGGAACAGCCACATGCCCAGCCGCGCCGCGTGCTTCTGCACCTCCAGCGACGCGAAGTGAGCGGCCAGCTTGGGACCGGGCACCGAGCCCGGCGTCACGTGCGCGCTAGACATCCGACACCTCGCCCTGGGCCTTCTTCGGATCCACGTAGAAGTGCGGCTCCTCGGGATACGTCGGCTGGGGCCCGATGAAGTTGTGCGTGGGCGGAGGGGACTGGGTCAGCCACTCGTAGCCCTTGCTGTGCCACGGGTTGTCCACGCGCTCGCCGTAGATGAGCGCGTAGGTCAGGTACACCGCGATGATGATGAAGCCGAACGCGAGCAGCGACGCACCGGCCGTGGACGCCACGTTCAGCGCCTGGAAGCGCTCCGGGTACTCGTAGTAGCGGCGCGGCATGCCCGCGTTGCCCACGAGGAACTGGGGGATGAACGTCGCGTTGAAGCCCAGGATGATGAGCGCCGCGGAAACCAGGCCCCACCCCTCGTGGTACATCTTCCCGAACATCTTCGGGAACCAGTAGTGGAGCGCGGCCAGGAAGGCCATGATCGTCGCGCCCACCATGATGAAGTGGAAGTGCGCCACGACGAAGTAGGTGTCGTGCCACGCCACGTCCAGCGACACCGTCGCCACCGCGATGCCCGTCATGCCGCCGAACACGGTGAAGAACAGGAAGCCGCAGAAATAGGCGAACGGGGTGCTGAACTCCACCGCGCCCTTGTAGACGGTGCCCACCCAGTTGAAGACCTTGATGGCCGTGAACACGCCCACCAGCATCGACAGCACGCCGAACACGCCGGCGTTGAAGGTCGACTGGCCGGACACGAACATGTGGTGGCCCCAGGCGAAGAAGCCCACGAACGCGATGCCCACGCTGGAGTACGCCACCGCGCGGTAGCCGAAGATGTTCTTGCGGCTGAACGTGGAGACGACCTCGCTCATCACGCCGAACGCCGGCAGCACCATGATGTACACGGCCGGGTGGCTGTAGAACCAGAACAGGTGCTGGAAGAGCACCGGGTCACCGCCGCGGGCCACGTCGAACATGCCCAGGCTGAACAGGTTCTCCGCCGTCACCAGCAGGAGCAGCAGGCCAATCACCGGCGTCGCCAGCACCTGGATGCAACTGGTGGCGTAGAGCGCCCACACCATCAGCGGCATCTTGAACCAGGTGATGCCCGGCGCGCGCATGGTGTGCGTGGTGACGATGAAGTTCATGCCCGTGAGGATGGAGCTGAACCCGATGATGAACGCGCCGAACAGCACCGGCGCCACCGTGGTCGTCGTGTGCGCGCTGTACGGCGTGTAGAACGTCCAACCGGTGTCCAGACCGCCGTTGAGCATGCCCCAGAGCGCGAAGCCCGCGCCCGCCAGGTACACGTAGAGCGACAGCAGGTTCAGCCGCGGGAACGCCACGTCCTTGGCGCCCAGCATCAGCGGCAGCAGGAAGTTGCCGAAGATGGCCGGGATGGCGGGGATCATGAACAGGAAGATCATGACCACGCCATGCAGCGTGAAGACGCGGTTGTACGTCATCGCGTCCATGATGGTCGGACCGGGCGTGAGCAGCTCGATCCGGATGAGCAGCGCGAAGATGCCGCCCACCAGGAAGAAGAGCAGGATCCACGCCATGTACATGATGCCGATGCGCTTGTGGTCCACCGTCAGCAGCCACGACTTCACCGTGGTGCCGTCCGTCAGGTAGCTCGGGTGGTGGCCGTGGTCGTCGTGCGCCTCATGGCCGGGGACGGCCCCCGGCGCGGCGATGCTACTGGATGGGGTCATAGGCGGGGCCCTCGGAAGCGGTCTCACGCACGTTCGCGGTGCGCAGCGTCTTGATGTACTCGACGATGGCGGCCGACTCGGGGCCCTGCAGCTTGCCCTGGTAGGTCGGCATCACGTTCTGGTAGCCGGCGACGATGTGCGCGCCCGGGTCCATCATCGACTGGGTGATGTAGGCTTCATCCACGCGGATGCTCTGGCCATCGTCGAGCTTCTCTTCGCGCTCGTACATGCCCAGGAAGGTGGGGCCGATGTGCTTCGAGCCGTCCACCGAGTGGCACTTGAGGCAGCCCTGCGTGCCCACCAGCTTCTGGCCCTGCTCGGCCATGCGGGCGACGGGGGGCACCAGCGAGGTGTCCGCCAGCGCGTCCTGCCGGTCCTGCAGGCGGCCACGCTGCTGCTCCTTCAGCCAGTTCTCGTAGTCCTCCGGCGCGAGCACGACGACCTCCGCCAGCATCTTCGAGTGCGACAAGCCGCAGTACTCGGTGCAGAGCACCTGGTACGTGCCGGGCTTCGTCGCCTCGAACCAGGCCTGCGTGTAGCGGCCCGGCAGCGCGTCCATCTTGATGCGGAAGGACGGGACGTAGAAGGAGTGGATGACGTCGCGTGAGGTGATCAGCAGGCGCACCGGGCGGTGAGCCGGCACGTGCAGCACGTTCACGCCGTTGGGGCCCTCCGGATAGGAGAACTTCCACATCCACTGCTTGCCCATGACGTAGACATCCATCGAGTCCTTGGGCGGAGTGGTGAACCAGGTGAAGTCCCGGAACCCGATGGCGAACCACGCCAGGAAGAACACCAGCGGAACGGAGACGAAGAGGAACTCCGTCTTCAGGTCCGGCACCACGTATTCCGTGTGCTGGTGGGCCTCCCGCCGACGGTAGCGGAAGAACATGAAGAGCGCCGCGAGGCCGACGCCCGCGGACATCACCATCGTCGTGCCGACGACGAAGTAGTGCAGGAAGTCGACCCGTTCCGCGAACGTGGACGCGCGCTCCGGGAGGAACAGGAATTGGTTGGCCAGGTCGCTCATGTAGTCGCGCCTTTCTTCAGCTCGCGCCTCCAGAAATAGATCAGCATCGTGGCCAGGGCGCCAAAGACAGCCAGGGAGCCCAGGCGGATGAACCCGAAGATGTAGAAACCGTACCGCCGCGTGGCGGTGTCATACTTGAAACAGGACATGACGATGCGATCGACGCTCGTCCCGACCCGACCGCCCGCTGCTTCCAGCAGCGAAAGCTTCACGTCCTTGCGGTCGAACGACGTGCCGTAGAGGTAGCGGGAGATGCTCCCCTCCGGGGTGAGCACGGTGACCACCGCGGGGTGGGCGTACTGCTTCGTGCTCGGTTCATACGTGTATTTGAAGCCCACGGCATCGGCGAGCTTGTGGATGTTCTCGTCGGTGCCGGTGAGGAAGTGCCACGGAGCCGTCTCCGGCTTGCCCATGGACTGGAGGTACTTGCGCCGCCGCTCGGTGCTCTGCGCCGGGGTGTCCTTGGGGTCGATGCTGACGGTGACGGCCTCGTAGTCCTTGCCCAGCTCCAGGCCCAGCTCGCGCATCACGCGGACCTGCTCGTTGATGACGAGGTTACAGAGCATGGGGCACTCGTAATAGACGAGCGTGAGCAGGGTGGGGCGCGTCTTCGACAGCAGCGTGCCCAGCCGCACCTCTTCCCCGGTGGAGTCCAGGAAGCGGGTCTCCAGGGGGAGCGGATCCCCCAGGTGCTCCTCCACGTCCACGCCCGTCACCGGCGGGGGCAGGTCTGAGTCCGCCTCCACGATGGCGCGGGGCGTCTTGCCTCCACCCGGCAGGGCGAACGCGGGCGTGGCGCTGGTGAGTACCAGCGCGAGCGCCGCGAGGAGCCCGGCGGCGCGGGCGGAGGAGAGCGGAAGAAGGGACGGCATGGTGGGGGAC
>NZ_RAWF01000314.1:0-10729 GCF_003612075.1 Corallococcus sp. CA041A | reverse complement strand
CGCCCGCCCGCCCCGTCAGGGAGTGCTGACCGGAAACGGAACCGTGACGAGCGGCGTCTGGAGGCTGTCCACCTTCGACACGCGCACCCCCGCGTCGCTGATGGCGTAGACGTAGTCATCCGCCATCACGCTGCGGCGCACATCCGGCACGTAGTAGTAGCTCCACTGCGGCATGCCCGTGGTCTTGAACAGGTCCGACATGGGCACCGCGCCCACCGGGGAGATGCCCGCCGCCAGGTCCACCCGGAACACGCGCAGCTCCGTGCGGAAGCCCTGCCAGTAGTTCTCATAGGACGAGTAGGACCTTGAGTAGTCCGTGAACGGGATGGCCACCAGCCCCTTGGCCGCGAAGTAGTTGAAGGCCTTGTGCTCGTAGAGGGCCTCGCTCCAACCGTAGGCCTCGCCCACCAGCTGCGTGGCGGTCTCCTTCGGGTTCGCCAGGTCGCTCACGTCGAAGAGGGACAGCTTCAGGGTGCTCGTCCCGCAGCAGCCGCCGTTGGGCTCCGTGTGGATGCCCATCGTCAGCAGGTGGTGGTCACCCACCGGGTGCATGTACGTGGAGAAGCCGGGCACCTTCAGCTCACCCACCTTGCGCGGGTGCGCCGGGTCGCTCAGGTCGAAGGTGAAGAGCGGATCCACCTGGAGGAAGGTGACGACGTAGCCGCGCGGGCCCGCGAAGCGCGCGCTGAAGATGCGCTCACCCTCGGCCAGGTCCTCGCTGCGGCCCAGCTCCGCCAGCTGCCCGTTCTTCACGCCCAGCGTCGTCACGCGGCTGGCCGTCGTGGTGCGGCCCCACCACCAGTCCTGGTGCTCCGGCTCCGGGAGGCGCGTGGTGACCGTGGTGGCCATGCGCAGCACGCCCTGGTACTCGTCCAGGGCGAACTGGTTGACGGGCGTGCCCTCCACCGTGCCGGAGCCCGCGTACACCGCGCGGCCCGGCTGGCGCAGGTCGAACTTGTGCAGGTAGGTGAAGTCCTTCTGCCCCGGCTGCGGCCACCACCAGTAATGCGAGTGCGCCAGGTACAGCGATTCCTTGGACGCGTACACCGTGCCCGGCTCCGCCACCAGGCTGGTGCGCCCCGGCGCCGCCGTGCGCGCGTCCAGGTCCAGCGAGGCCACCGTCACGAAGCCCAGCGCGGACGGCGCGTTGCTCCGGTAGAAGTCACCGCAGGACGTGGGCAGCGCCGTCGTCACCCCGTCCGCGTCCACGTGCCGGCCCGCGGGCATCCACTGGTCCAGCGTGTTCGCGCGGATGCGCTTCTCGTTCTCGACGATGAGCGCGTCGAGGGTCTTGGTGAGCTTCCCCTCGTCCTTGTAGAGGTCCTCCGAGTACTCCACCCAGAACTTCACGTCCTCCGGCCAGCGGAACGCGTCCGACAGCACCAGCCGCACGTTGCTGTCCACGCGGCGCGCCTGGTTGAAGACGCCGGGCAGGTAGACCTGATCCACCACCGTGGGGTGCGCCACGTCCGACACGTCCACCGTGGTCACCTTGGTGCTGTCCGCGTTGTAGTAGCCGCAGCCGAAGCCGTAGCAGGCCATGTCCGCGACGGGCACCATGCCCCCGCCCACGCCCACCTTCGTCGGGGTGCCCGGCAGCGACAGCGCCACCTGCGAGACGATGACCAGCCGGTTCTTCTCGTCGAGCAGCATCTCCCGGGGCCAGCCCTCCACCTCCAGCGTCGCCGCCAGCGTGAGCTGCTCCGCGGGCCACGAGCGGTGCGCGTACAGCCGGTTGCCCGACAGCACGAAGATGCGCGTGCCGTCGTTCTGCACGAAGTCCGACTCGTGCACGCCCTCCACCTGGTTGTTGGTGCCGGTGGAGTCATTCGGCGCCTGGCCGCCACCGGCGCCGGCGTTCACGCCGCCCCCCGCCGAGTCCTCCGCGGGCATGGGGCCAAAGACGACGCCGCCGCGCGTCCCCCGGCCGAAGCGCTCCCAATAACCGGGCTTCTGCTGCTCCAGGTTCGCGCGCATCTGCTTCGTCGCGGTGTCCTCGATGTACTGCTCCAGCGCCGAGCAGTCGTCGAAGGTCTCCAGCTTCAGCGACTGCTGCACGGGTTCGTTGTCCAGGCCCTCCGGGGCCTTGCCCCCGTCACCGCACCCCACCGCCAGGAGCGTGAGCCCCACCGTTCCGAAAAGACGTAGACGCATGCGTGAATCCTCCCTCGAAAGTCGACTGCCTCGCGGGGCTCGGCGCTTTGCCACGCCCATGCCAGGGGAGAATCCCGTCGCTTCTGTCCGTGATTGCGGGGGGTTGGGAGGCGCGCGGGGTCACCCGCCGCTCTCAGAAACCTGAGGCGCGCACGGGACCGGCGGTGGGAAAACCGAGGGACTGGGGCACGAAGCGCACAAAGCGCTGCTGCAGCTGCGCGTCCATGCCTTCCAGCCGCAGGCCCATGCCCGTCTGCGAGCGGAACGCGCTCCCCATCCCGGGCGGGTTGCACCACGCCACCACCGCCTGCGCCTCGCAGGGCGTGCGCTGGCCGGCCATCACCAGGCGCAGGGACAGCCTCGAGCCCTCGCGCGCGGGCGTGAGCGTGCGTACGAAGAGGCCCTGGGGGCTGGCGTCATGGCTGAAGCCACTGAGCGTGGGGCCACCCGGCGTGTTGAACTCCACCACGGTGAAGAAGGGCACCCGCTCCGCGGCCCTCAAGGGGAGCGTGCCCTGCGACAGGCGCGCCAGCACCTTCGCCAGCAGCTCGTCCGCGCCCAGCTGCCGCTTGAGCAACAGCGGCGCGCCGCTCAGCTCCTGCGCGCGCTCCAGCACGTCCGGTGCCTCCTCCACCCGCGACATCAGGACCAGCGGCTTGCGTGGGAACTGCTCGCGCAGGCGCGTGGCCAGCGACAGGGCCTCCCGAGGCAGCCGCGACACGTCCACCACGAAGCCGTCCAGCCGCTCGCCCTGGGCCACGGCCTGCGCCGCCGCGTCATCCAGGTCCTTGGCGTAGAGCACGTGCATCCCCTCGTGCTCCAGCGCTCCGCCCAGGAAGGTGTGCAGGAACCGGCCGCCCTCCACCAGCAGCACGCCCCGGCCGCGCGGAGGGCCCGTCCAGGCGCGCTCACGCGACAACCGCACCGCGGCCACCTTCGCCGCCAGCGCCTCCTGGCTCACCGGCTTGGGCAGGAAGTCGTCCGCGCCCGCGCGCCCACAGTGCATCACCTCATGGGGTTCATCCGCCGCGGTGAACATCACCACCGGGACGTTGCGCCCCGCGGGGTGCGCCTTGACCAGGCGGCAGGCCTCGTCCCCCTGGAGCTTCTCCAGGTGCAGGTCCATCAGGATGAGCGCCGGCGTCCGCTGCGCCAGCTCCGCCAGGCACGCATCCGCCCCCTCCAGACCCACCGCGTCACAGCCCATGCGCGACAGGTGCAGCCGCATCACGTCCCGCGCGGTCCGCGAGTCGTCCACCACGAAGACCAGATCTCTCGGGCGAGGAGAAAAGCCGGGGGTCGTCATGACTCCCGGAGATACGCGGACTCCAGGGAAGGCACCACGGACCCGGCGCCACAACGTGAGCTGGTGGACGCCTTTTCCGTGCGCCGCGGGACGTCAGCCGCGGGGCTCCGCGCGGCCGGACAGCAACTTCGTGAGCTGACGGGCAATGAGGGCGCACTGCGCGGCGTCACCGGCGGCCAGCGCGTCCTTGCCGCCCACCAGCAGCTGCTGCACGGTGCCCACGGCGGACTCGGCCTCCGGGCTGGGGTTCTCCCGGGCGCTCTGCTGGAGCAGGCGGGCCAGCTTCTCCCCGCGCTCCAACAGCTTGCGGAAGGTCTCCTCCGCCTTGCGCGCGTCCACCACGCCCTGCGCCTGGGCGTAGTGGGACTGCTCCTGGCCCAGCTTCTCCGCCTCGCCCTGCGGCAGGCCGGCCCGGGCCTCCAGGCGCACCAGCTCCATGTGGCCGGAGGTCAGGTCGGTGGCCTGCACGGAGAGGATGCCCTCGCCGGACAACTCGAAGACGACCTCCAGCGGCGTCTCCCCGCGGTTGGCGACGTGCAGGTTCTTGAGGACCACCTCGCCCAGCTTGTGGTTCTCGTCCTGGAACTCGCTCTCCCCCTGGTACACGGGGATGCGCGCCTCGGACTGGCCGGAGGTGCCCGGGAAGAAGATGTCCCTCGCCACCACCGGTACGCCCGTGTTCTTGGGGATGAGCCGCTTCACCCGGCCGCCCATCACGCCCACGCCCAGGCTCTGGCTGGCCACGTCCAGCAGCAGCGCCTGCCCCGCCTGCCGGACCAGCTCGTCCGCCTGCACCGCGGCGCCCAGCGCCACGGCCTCGTCCGGGTGCACGTCCGTAGAGGGCGCGCGGCCGAAGAAGTCCGCCACCAGCCGGCGCACCAGCGGCACGCGGGTCATCCCGCCCACCAGCAGCACCACGTCCACCGAGCGCGGATCCATCCGCGCCTCCGCCATCACGCTCTTGCAGACGTCCAGGCAGCGGCGCGACAGCGGCTCCGACAGCGTCTCGAAGAAGCTGCGCGTGAGCGCGGTGTTGATTTCGGTGAAGCGCTTCACGCCCGCCGTGTGGTCGCCCAGGCCGGACACGGAGATGAGGGCCTCCTCGGACTCGGTCAGCTCGCGCTTGGCCGCCTCCGCCGCCACCTTCAGGCGCCGCAGCGACTGCGCGTCCTTGGAGACCGCCTCCTGGAAGGCGTCCTCCACCTGCGCCAGCAGCCACTGGACGATGCGCTGGTCGAAGTCCTCGCCGCCCAGCGCGTGGTCGCCGCCCGTGGCCTTCACCTCGAAGACGCCCGCCTTCACGTCCAGGATGGACACGTCGAAGGTGCCGCCGCCCAGGTCGAACACCAGCGCGCTGCCCTCGAAGCCGCGGGACAGGCCGTACGCCAGCGCCGCCGCGGTGGGCTCGTTGACCAGCCGCACCACCTCCAACCCCGCGATGGCCGCCGCTTCCCGCGTGGCCTGGCGCTGGTTGTCGTCGAAGTTCGCGGGGACGGTGATGACGCACTTGCGCACGTCACGTCCGAAGTGCGCCTGCGCGTCCAGGCGCAGCTCGCCCAGGATGAAGGCGGACACCTGCGTCGCGGGCAGCACGCGGCCGGACAGCTTCACGCGCACGTCGCCCGTGGGGCCGGCCACCAGGGGATACGGCACCACCGCCTTCGCCTGCTGCACCAGCTCTGGCGTGTAGCGGCGTCCCAGGAAGCGCTTGGTGGCCCACACCACCGCGTCCGGGTGCTCCTCCCCCAGGGCCTGGGCCGGCTGCCCCACCAGGCGGTCGCCCGCCCGGGTGAGGCCTACCACCGAGGGCGTGAGGCGTCCTCCCGCACGTGAGGGGATGAGGCGCGGGCGTCCTTCTTCCACGGTCGCGACGACGCTGTTGGTGGTGCCCAGGTCGATGCCGATGACAGGTTCTTGCATGGCGAGGGTGGGGCCCACGCTACGGGTAAGCGCCCACTTCCGCCAAGTCCTGTCGCACCCCGGCCGTCCGTTGCCGGGCGCCGGCCTGCCTTCAAGGGCCTGGGGGCGGCCACCAGCACACACCCGGAGCGCCCACCCGGGGACGCTTCCCCGCCCGCTCTCTCCAGACCTCGGGAGGCCCCAAGCGGCCACGGAGATCCAACGCATGGCGCCGGCATCATTGCCGCCAGGGACGCCCCATGCTAAGGGCGCCAGCGTCATGGTGAACGTCTCCATCGCCCGCCGCTACGCCCGCGCCATCCTCGACGTCGCAGCGGAAGGCAACCGCACCGACGCCGTCGCGGAGCAGCTCAACGCCTTCGCCGCTGTCGTGGGCCAGAGCCCCGACCTGTCGGACGTGCTGCTCAACCCCGCCTACAGCCGCGCCCAGCGCAGCCACGTGGTGGAGGCCCTGCTCCAGGCCATGCCCTCCCCCGCGGAGCCCGCGCTCGCCAACGCGGTGCGCCTGCTGGTGGACCGCAACCGCCTGGGCTACCTGCCCGACATCGCCCGGCTCTACCGCGACATGGCGGACGCCCGCGCGGGCCGCGTCCGGGGCCAGGTCACCAGCGCCGCCCCGCTCTCCGCGGACGCCCTCACCCAGCTCCAGCAGTCGCTCCAGCAGCTGACCCAGCGCAACGTCGTGCTGGAGACCAAGGTGGATCCGTCCCTGCTCGGCGGTGTGGCCGCGCAGGTCGGTGGCACCCTCTACGACGGCACCCTGCGCACCCAGTTGGAGCAGCTGCGCCGCGAGCTGAAGTAACCCCTCCCTCACTCCCGGTGCGGCAGACGTGCCGGGTTGTCAGGGTTGCCCCGTAGTCCTAGTCAAACCTGTATTTCCCGTCCGCTCTGGGAATGGGTATACTTCTGGGCAACGCGGACAAGCCCGCGTTTTCCGAGACCACCCGCCCATGTCGCAGCCTGTGTTCCAACGGCTTCCCGGAGCCCTTCCGTCCCCGGGGGTTCCCGAGGAAACCCTGCCCTTTCTGGGTGCGTTGCTCAACGCGCCGGGTTGGGGGGTGGCGCTGGTGGACGGGGACTCCCGCCTCGTCTGGATGAACGACCTGCTGGCTTCGCTGAGCGGCCGCCCGGCGCAGCTGTGCGTGGGGCGCTTCCTCTCGGAGGCGTGGCCCGGCCTGGCGCCGCCGCTGTCTCCGCTGCTGGCGCGGGCGCAGTCCGGTGAGCGCGTGGCGGAGGAGCTGGTGTCGGGCCGCTTCGGCGAGGTGGGCACGCTGCGCCACCTGACCGTGAGCGCCATGCCTGCGGCCCCTTCCTCGGGCGTGCTCCTGCTCTTGCGAGACTCCTCCGCGCGCCTGCGCGAAGAGGCGGCGCTGCGCGCGAGCGAGGAGCACATGCGCTCCATCGTGGAGATCTCCTGCGACGGGTACTTCTTCCACGACCGCGGGCAGTTCCTGGACATCAGCCCCGGCCTGGGGCGCCTGATGGGCTACTACGAGACGGCGGAGCTGATCGGCCGGAACATCCTGGACTGCGTGGCGCCGGAGTTCCGCGCCCCCGCGCGCGACGTGATGGACCGCGGCGTGGAGGCCCCGTACGAGCTGGCCGTGCTCCACCGCGACGGCCGCCGCATCCCCGTGGAGGTCATGGGCCGGCCGGCGACGTTCCAGGGCCGCTCGGTGCGCATGGGCGCGGTGTGGGACGTGAGCATCCGCAAGGCCGCCGAGGAGCGCCTGATGCGGATGGAGCACTTCCGCGACCAGTTCCTGGACGCGGCGGGGGACGGCTTCAAGGCCCCGCTCCAGTCGCTCCAGTGCGACGTGCTCGCCCTCCAGCACGCTCCGTCGATGCCAGAAGCCCTGACCGAACAGGTTGGACGGGTGGGCCAGGGCGTGCGCCGGGTGGAACGGCTGATCCGCCAGCTCCTGGACTTCACCCGTTCCCGGCTGTCCAACGGCCTGCCCGTGCACCCCTCCTCCGTCCACCTGGGCCAGCTGGCGGAGCGCGTGCTGGCGGACCGGCAGCGGGCCCACCCGGGCCGCGACCTGCGGCTCGTCGCCAGCGGCGACCTGAAGGGCACCTGGGACGGCGAGCGGATCTCCCAGCTGATGGACTCCCTGGTGGGCAACGCCCTGCACCACGGCCCGGTGTCCTCCTCCGTGGTGCTCCAACTGACGGGGCGCTTCGACGGGGTGACGGTGCAGGTGCACGACCCGGATTGCCGGGTGCCGCCGGAGTACCAGGGCACCCTCTTCGAGCCGTTCAAGCACCGCGCCCTATGCTCCGCGGATGACGGGCTGGGGCTGTCGCTCTTCATCGTGCGGCAGATCGCCCTGGCCCATGGCGGGCGCATCTCCGTGGAGTCAGGGGCGGCGGACGGCACCCGCTTCATCGTGTGGCTGCCCCGCGAGGATGGCCTCCCCGCGTCCGGCGCCTGAAGCCGGGCCCGGCGCCGGGCTCCCTGGGCTTGCGAGCAGGCGGGGCCCCTCACGTCCGGGGTGCCTGCTTACGTGCGCGATAAAGGGGTGCGGGGGTGGGGGAAGGCCCTGGCGCGTGGCGCGTTGCGAGAGTCCCGGTGCCCGTGATAGGGGGCCACCCGGTACATCAAGATTCGCGGCGGCCATCCCCGTTTCCTCAGGCCGCCCCCTCCGCAAGGACGCTAGACGCCCATGGAAATCCGCGCCGACGAGATCAGCAGAATCATCCGGGAGCAGATCAAGGACTACGGCAAGAAGGTCACCGTCGCCGAGACCGGCACCGTGCTGTCCGTGGGCGACGGTATCGCCCGCGTGTACGGCCTGGAGGGTGCGCTCGCCGGTGAGCTGGTGGAGTTCGCCAACGGCGTGCAGGGCCTGGTCCTCAACCTGGAAGAGGACAACGTCGGCGTCGCCATCATGGGTGAGTTCAAGGACATCCGCGAGGGTGACACCGTGAAGCGCACCCAGCAGATCGCCTCCGTGCCGGTGGGCAAGGGCCTGCTGGGCCGCGTGGTGAACGCGCTGGGCCAGCCGGTGGACGGCAAGGGCCCCATCGAGGCCACCGAGCACCGCCGCCTGGAGGTGAAGGCGCCCGGCATCGTGAAGCGCAAGTCCGTGCACGAGCCCCTGCAGACGGGCATCAAGGCGCTGGACGCGCTGGTGCCGGTGGGCCGCGGTCAGCGCGAGCTCATCATCGGTGACCGCCAGACGGGCAAGACGGCCGTCGCCATCGACGCCATCATCAACCAGAAGGGCCTGGGCGTTTACTGCGTCTACGTCGCCATCGGGCAGAAGCAGTCCACCGTCGCGCAGGTGGTGGAGAAGCTGAACAAGTACGGCGCCATGGAGTACACGGTGGTGGTCGCGGCGAACGCGTCCGACCCGGCGCCCATGCAGTACTTCGCGCCGTACGCGGGCGTCGCCATCGGCGAGTACTTCCGCGACAACAAGATGCACGGCCTCATCGTGTACGACGACCTCTCCAAGCAGGCCGTGGCGTACCGCCAGCTGTCCCTGCTCCTGCGCCGCCCGCCGGGCCGCGAGGCGTACCCGGGCGACGTGTTCTACATCCACAGCCGCCTGCTGGAGCGCGCCGCCAAGCTGTCCGACGAGGAGGGCGCGGGCTCCCTCACGGCGCTCCCCATCATCGAGACGCAGGCGGGTGACGTGTCCGCCTACATCCCGACGAACGTCATCTCCATCACCGACGGGCAGATCTTCCTGGAGACGGACCTGTTCTTCGCCGGCGTCCGTCCGGCCATCAACGTCGGTCTCTCCGTGTCGCGCGTGGGTTCCGCGGCGCAGATCAAGGCCATGAAGCAGGTCGCGGGCTCCATGAAGCTGGAGCTGGCGCAGTACCGCGAGCTGGCCGCCTTCGCCCAGTTCGGCTCCGACCTGGACAAGGCCACGCAGGAGACGCTGGCGCGCGGCGCCCGCATGGTGGAGCTGCTCAAGCAGGGCCAGTACGAGCCGCTCTCCGTCGAGCGTCAGGTCATCCAGATCTACGCGGCGACCAACAAGGACGACGCCGGCAAGCGCGGGTGGATCCGCCAGGTGCCGGTGGGCGACGTGGTCCGCTGGATGAAGGAGATGCTGGAGTTCGTGGACAGCAAGTACCCGAACATCGTCTCCGACCTGGTCGCCAAGCGGGAGCTGACCGCTGACATCAAGGCGAACATCAACAAGGCGTTCACCGAGTTCAACGACCTGTTCCAGGCGACCCCGGGCGCCAAGGTCTAAGCTTCGCGCCCCACGCGCGGTGCCTTGACGGACAGCCCCGCCCTCCCTTCAAACGGGAGGCGGGGCTTTTCGTTTGCCCGCGGTGGGCCACTACCACCGCGCCTCTTCAGCGCAGCCGGGGCAGGATGGCGCGCAGGCTCTTGTCCGCGCTGCCTCGCGTGCCCAGGCGCTGCACGGCGGCGCGCTCGTAGGGCATCACGTTGGCGCGCTCCACCAGCTGCACGTGCGCACCCAGCGCGGAGGGCATGGCCAGGTCCAGTTCGAAGATGTCGCCCGCGACGAGCGTGGACTCCGGGCCCGTGTGCGTGGCGTCCCAGATGCGCTTGAGCGCGGAGAAGTAGCGCCCGCGCTTGAGGTACACCGGCCGGCCCAGCACGCCGTCCAGGTGGAGCGCTTCCGGCAGCGCGTCGAAGCGCGCGTCCTTCGGCTCCGTGTCCTCCAGCTGGAACTTGCGCGCGTCGCCGAAGACCTTCAGCCGCTCGCGGCCCTTGGGGGCCAGCTTGTCCAGCTTCGCCTCCACCAGCTCCGTGTGCGCGTTCGTCACCACCGACACGGGCAGGCCCGTGGCGAGCAGCGCCTCCAGCACCTCCTTCGCCTCCGCCTTGAAGGCCGTGGCCGAGTGCCGGTACGCCTCCCGGTACAGCGTCTGCACCGTGTCCGTGCGCAGCGCTTCGTCGTCGCCCTTGCCGAAGCGCTTGAGCAGCCGGTGCGCGGTGCAGGTGGCCGTCAGGTAGGGGTCCGCGGTGGCCGGCGCCACGATGCGCCCCGCGACCTCCCAGCCGTACTGGTCCACGCCCTCATGCAGCGCGGCGACCTCCTCCGCCCACGCCTGGGACGCGTCCTGCCCCAGCACCCCGTACAGCGCGTCCTGGAAGTGCTTGAGGAAGGGCTCGCCCTCCGCCAGCACGTCCGTGAAGGTCCCATCGAAGTCCAGCACCACGCACGCGATTCCCATCCACCTGTCCTTGCAGCCCGGCCGCTTGGAAGCGCGGCCGTGAACGAAAGCCCCGAATGACGCCCCGTCGGCCGCTCCGAATCAAGCCCCCTGCCCTGCCTCCGGGTGGAGGCCGGTGCCAACTCCCGGAAAGCCGGATGGAACCCGGGTCGGGTGGTCCCGGCCCCCCGCCACCCCCAC
>NZ_RAWF01000313.1:0-10762 GCF_003612075.1 Corallococcus sp. CA041A | reverse complement strand
AGCAGTTGGAGGAGCGCATCCTGCTCATCGCCGAGGTGACGGCCCGCTCACGCCAGCAGCGCCGAGAGCGCGAACGGCGGAAACGTGAGGCTTCCCTCGGGAGTGGCGGCTAAACCGGAAGCGGATGTCGTCGAGCAGGGCGTAGTTGTTCAGGAAGTCGACGCCCACGGATGAGCTCAGCCACAGGTCGCCCTTGCCCATCCGGACATTCAGCGTGGGGCCGAAGCGCAGGGAAGTCTCACGCGCGAACAGGGAGGTTGGCAGGGGGCTGCCTTCCGGGGAGTGGACGCGGAAGACCTGGAGGTCGAGTGCGCCCGTGATGCCCCATTCGAGTCCACTGCCCACCTTCATGAGCATCGCGACCCGGGGAAAGCCCAGCTCCAGGACGTACGGGTCCTTGTGGTAGGCGAAGCCCACCAGGGGGAAGACGGGCGTCAGGGTGAATGGATATTGCGAGGCCAGGCCCAGGGTCAGGGTCGTTCGCGGGTCTCCACCGATGAAGTAGTTCGCCATGACGAAGGCCGACCAGGACGTGTCGGTCGCGAGGTTGAAGGACTTCGAGAAGTCCGTGCTGGCGGTTCCGGAGGCTCCCACCAACACCAGCCACCGGGGGGTCACCGGCCGTACCAGCGTCAGACCCAGCTGGAAGTTCTGGAGCGTTCCGCCCAGCTCTCCCGCCGTCGAGTTGAGCAGCCGGCCCCGCCGCTGCATTCCCATCCACTCCGTGCTGAAACCCAGCAGCGGAACGAGGCGCGTCTGGCCCAGGGAGAAGGAGGGGAGCATCGGGCGCACGTCGAGCTGGAGGTGCCCATCCAGTTTCTCCCCCTGCAAGCCGATCCGCGTGCCTCGCTTGAAGGTGAAGCCCACGGAGGCGCGGTCCGCCGACGTCTGCGCGTCCGCGGCGCCAGCGGATAGCAGGACGGCGGTGAAGAGAAGCAGCGCGGTTCCGGTGCCACGGCCTTTCCGGGCGGGCTTCACAGGAGGCTTTCCCCGACGGGGGGAAGTCCGGGGCGGGCGCTCCTTTCCCTGTGCTCGCCTTTCCTTTCGGGGCAGCTCAGGTGGCAACAGCATGAGCAGGTAGAGCGTGAAGAACATGGCGGACCGCCTCCAGTGCCCGGCTTCGCGGGGTGCGTTATTGATTTTTTACTCACTAATTCGGCGTGCGGAAGGGATTAGACGTCTTGCGCAGCATGCGGAACGGTCAGCCGCGTTGGGCTCCCTGCATCAGCAGGTCGAGGAGCGTTCGGACGAAGACGGGCGCGGTGGGGTGCTTGAAGGGCGCAGTGGGGGTGCGGAAGAGCTGTCCCACGACGTAGTCCTTGATGCCGCCGAGGAAGGCATAGGTGAAGACCTCGGGGTCGACGGCTCGGAGGCGGCCACGCGAGATCTCTCCTCGGAGATAGGCGGCGAGGAACTCGAAGTAGGGCTCTCGTGGGTGCGCGTTGTGCTCGGGGCCGCCGGGTTCGCGGTGCGTGCCGGGATTGCTCATCGCGAGCATGGACAGGGGAATCTGCACCCGGAGGATTCCCACGAGCGCGACCCCCGCATCCTGGAGGTTCTCGACCACCGGACCCACGCCGATGCGCTCCACGAGCCCCATGACCTCTGGGGGCGCGGTGAGCTCCAGGTTGAGCGCGGCGCGGAACAGCCCTTCCTTGGTCTTGAACCGGCGGAAGATGATGCCCTCGGACACGCGCGCCCGCTCGGCGACCATCGCGGAGGTGGCGCGCACCCCATGCGCCAGGAAGACCTCTCGCGCGGCGTCGAGGATGTCTTCGTCACGAATGGAGACGGGGCGGGCCATGTCGTTATCGAGCGTGCGCTCAACAATTTGATAGTACGCGGCTCCCCGGAGTGTCAAGCGCACGGGGCCTGGCTGAGCGCCCGGCTGCTTCAGGGGGCGCACGACCTCGCCGGCGGACGGAACTTCGCACGACACATTTCGCGCCCAGGAATTAGGGTGGCCGGATGGCCACGAAGAAGAGCCCGATTCCGAAGGCGAAGAGCTTCAATGCGGGGACGCTCACCGCCGACACCGTGCGGTCCCTGGTGAAGCAGCACGCGCGCGGCACGTTCGCGAAGTCCAGCACGCCGCGCGTCGCGAAGCGATTCATCCAGGAGCGCACCGCCAGCGAGCACGCCGGAGGAGACATCCTCTACCACAAGGGACGCCTCGTCCTTGACGCGCTCACGACCCGCAAGCACCCGTGGATCGGCCTGCTCATCGTCGAGGGCGACCTGGTGGTGAAGGGCCGTTACGAGGACTCGCTCGACCCGGAGTCCGTGGTCATCGTCACGGGCTCGCTGCGCGCCGGTGACATCATCACCGAGGGCTTCCTCGAAGTGCATGGCGACCTCGTCGCCGAGCGGTCCATCCTCTTCCTCGGCAACGATGCCTGCACCGAGGTGTTCGGCGATGTCCGCGCGCCCTTCGTCTACACGCAGTACCACGCCGTCAATGTCCACGGCGGTGTGAAGGCCCAGCTCGTGACCGGAGACGCGAAGCAACACATCCGCGCCCGCCAGAAGCACGCCTTCATCGAAGAGACCGACCGCCGCGTCCGCGACCTCCTCTCGCCGAAGCTGCTCAAGCGCTTCGCGGACGAGATGTTCGAGGACGAGGACGGCGACGAAGCCGACCCCGATGCGCCGTGGATAGACGCCATCGACGCGGAGACGCTCGCCGACTTCGTCCGGCGCGGCAAACCCGCGCTCGCGGAGAAGGCCCCCGCGGCACGCAAGTCCCGCCGCGCCTCGTAGAAAGGAGGGGAGTCGTCCGCGGGCGTGGCCGGCCCTCAAGGGGCAAGGGGCTCGTGGACCATGACTGGCGCGCGCTACTTCCGCGCCTCGTCTGCTTCCTCATACATCTAGGCCAACACCTCGGCGGCCTTGGTCGGGTTGTCCTCGATCAAATCAGAGAGTGCTTCCGAGGCACGCGTCAGGGAACCGGAGGCCTTCACCATGACTTTCTGGAGCCGCGTATCCAGCGCGATCTGATCCCAGGTCCACTTGCGGATGACGTGTTTGGAGGTTCCCCACCAGGGAACGACAGCCCATTGGCCGCGCATGCGATGCGTGTCGACATCGCTTGGTGGCCGCGGTACCGGATGGAATAGGGATTCCCGAGGAAGAACATCACCAGCAACACGAGGCCGGTCGAGCCGCCAAGGCCCCAGAGCCAGGACATGACGATCAAGAGGAAGAGCTTCCACATCGGACTTCTCCCTGGACAGGGGCGGGTTCGGTCGAGCCGGGTTTGTCCAGGAATGTGTGGGATTTACAGCCATGCCGTCAAACGGGCCTGCCTGAAAAACCGTATCAATCGGTGATGCGCACGTAGCGGGGCTGGGCCTGCACCCGCTCGAACCAGGCGCGGATGGCGGGGTAGCGGCCCAGGTCGAACCGGCCTTCTTCCGCCACGTGCGTGTACGCATACAGCGCGATGTCCGCGAGGCTGTAGTGCTCGCCCGCGAAGAAGGGCCGCTTGCGCAGCTCGCCCTCCATGATGTCGAGCGCGGCGTAGCCCTTCTGGATGCGCTCCTCCAGCTCCTTCTCCTTGCCGGAAGGGACACCGAAGAAGGTGAGCCACGCCCTGGCCACGGCGATGTAGGGCTCGTGGCTGTACTGCTCGAAGAACATCCACTGGAGCATCCGCGCCCGCTCCAGCCGGTCGGAGGGAATGAAGGGCGTGCCCTCGGCGAAGTACCAGAGGATGGCGTTGGACTCGGCGAGGAAGACACCGGGCTCAAGCTCCACGGTGGGGGTCCGGGCAATGGGGTTCATCGCCTTGAACTCCGGCGTGCGCGTCTCTCCCGCGGAGAGGTCCACCTCCCGCGTCTCGAACGGAATCTCGAGCTGATGCAGCAGGAGGCGGACCTTGTAGCAATTCCCAGAGGGGTTGAACTGGTGGAGCTTGATCATGGGCGGTAAGTCTATGACATTTCGTATAAAGGCGAACGCGGTCCAACCGATGAGGGGCGCATGGAGCAAACCGGCCGGAAGAAGAGGGTGGGGCGCGGCATGGCCCTTGCGATTGCATTATTGGCGAGTGCTGTCCTCGGGGCCGCAGCGCTCCTGGTCCATGAGCTGAGAGACCCCTGGGCGCAACCCTGTGATTCTCTCAGATGCAATATGAGCTGCCTTCTCGTCGAGGGAAAGATGCCCAGCCACAAGTGCATCTATGGGGAATGCAGCTGCAGCCACTGAGGCCATGGTTCGTAGGGAGTCTTTGTTCAGGCGTGGCCGAGGAGAGATTCCCCTGGAGCGCGAGCAGGCTGCCCCTGAGGAGCCTGGCGTCTGGCCATTCCGGGCGGACCTCGATGAGGGGGCGAACCAACTCCAGCCCCCGTTCCAGGGAGGGGCCTGGGTCCTGCTTCTTCTTCATCAAGTGGGTGACCCATCGGCGGAGGAAATGCCCGAAGCCCAGCCGGAACTCCTGTCGCTCCGGAGCCAGCTCGAGCCCCTTCTGGAAGGCATGGACCGCGTCCTCGGAGTCCTGGGGATGCGCCCCGGGAGACAGCGCCCTGGCTCCCAGCGTCTCTCCCAGATAATGCCACGCCTCGGCATGGGTCGGCTTGCGCGCCAGGGCCTGCCGTAGGGCTGCCTCGGCCCGGGAGATGCTGAGGCGAGGATCACGCCCGTGCTCCACCTCGAACGTGGCCAGGATGGCGTGGACCATGCCTCGGTTGGCCAGGGCTCCCGCCTCTCCTGGAATCCATTGGAGGGCCTGCCGCAAGGCCTCGTCGGCCGCGTGCACGCTCGCGCTGGGGTCCTCTCCCCGGGCGCGCTGGTACAGAGCGCGTTGGGCGAGCACTTCGCTCAGGCTGACCTGGCTGTAGCCTGCCTTCGGCGCGATGGCCACGGACTGCTCGCAAGCTGCCTGGGCCTGGCCGAGCACCGGGAGGGGATCCCCGCCGCGATCCCAGCTCGCCTGGGCCTGCTGGACCCGCGTCAGGCACAGGCCGTTGTGGAGCTGGGGAATGCCGGGGCTGAGCTCGAGGCCCTCGCGAAACATGTCCGCCGAGCGCTCCAGGGAGGGGACAGGATTGCCCCCCTGGACGCGGAGCCTCCGGGCCGCGAGCGCGTGTGCCAGCCCGGCGTAGAAGTAGGGCACCACATGCCGGGGGTTGAGGTCCCGACCCTTTTCCAGGGCCGCCAGCGCCTGGGTGAGGTCTCCCTCGGGATCCGGGGCTCGTGGGTGGGTGGCGCGGGCGTGGTACGCGATGCCCAGGTTGATCCAACTCTCCGGCACGTTGCCATCCTGCTGGATGGAGGAGCGATAGGACTCAATCGCCTTGCCGTACCGGGGGAGCGGATCATCGCCCACCTGTTCATCGGAGTCGCCCCATGTCTTGTAGACGAGGCCCAGGTTGAGGAAGAAGTCGGCGTCCCGCTTCCCCGGGGAGATGTTCTCGAAGCTCTCCGCGGCCTTGCGGAGCAGCTCGCGTGGATCCTGGGACTGGCTCTGGCGGATATAGCCCCAGAGCCAATAGCTCAGCCCCAGCTCCAGCCGAGCCCGGGAGTGCGAAGGCTCCAACTCCAGCGCGTGCCGCGCGGCGGCCACGGCCTTCTCCGGCAGCGTCTCCTCGTAGTTGCCCAGGTTGCGCTGGTGCTCGGCGAGTCGGCGGTGGAGGCGGGCCTCGAGCACCCAGGCGTCGGCGTGCCCGGGCTTCGCCGTGAGCGCGCGCGAGACGGCCTGGAGGGCCTGCGTGTAGTGGGGAGTGACGTTGCCCTTCCCATAGAGCTCCAGGCTGAGCGCGCCCTGCTCCAGCTCGGCCTGGGCCGTGTAGATGGACGCCACGCTTTCGCCGATGGCGGCCGCCTCGGCATAGGCCTTCCGGCCCGCCTCGAAGTCCACCGCCGCCTGCTCATGCTCACCCTGGTTCAGGTGCCGCATGGCGCGGGCCAGGAGGATGTCTCCGCGCAGCTTGGGCGCTTCATGGAACCAGGAGAGCCCGGTGTCGATGGTATCCAGCCGGGAGAGGGCCTCATCCCACCGGTTCTCGTAGAAGGCGAGCAGCGCCGCCACATACGCGGAAGAGGGGACCTCGGCGCCCTCGCTCTGCTTGAGCCAGGCCAGCGCCGGCTCCCGGAAGCGCTGTTCAAGCTCGCGCTGGTGCGCTTTTCGCCGCTCGGCATCACGGATGCGCTCGGCTTCCAGGAGCTCCTCCCGGTACTGGTGTCCCACCACCACGGCCAGCGCATAGGCCACGCGGGGCTCGCGGAAGCCGTGCTCCCAGGCGGACTCGAGGAACTCACGAGCCCTGGCCTCGTCTCCGAGCGCGAGGTAGCCGCGCCCCAGCGCGTAGTGACCCGGCCCCACGGCTTGATCGCCCGCCTGCTGAATCTCGGCTTCGAGCGCCGCCATTCGCGCCTGGATGATGCGCTGCTCCTCACGCGTGTCGTGCAGGTGTGAGAGGTCCGAGTAGCGCGCCAGCGCCTCGATGCGCTCCACGGACTCGGTGAAGCGCCGGACCAGGCGCTCGCGATCGGCGGCGTCACGGCGGCCCAGCGCGCCCCAGCCCAGTGCCACCGCCACGGCGAGCAACGCCGAGGCGCTCACGGAGGCCAGCAGCCGGTGCTTGCGCAGCCGCTTGCGCACGCGGTACCCGAAGCCGGTGCGCGCCAGGACGGGCTCACCGCCGAGGAAGCGCTCCAGATCCTCCGCCAGGGCTCGCGCCGAGTCGTAGCGCGCGGAGCGGTCCTTCTCCAGGCACTTGAGCGCGATGGCTTCCAGGTCCGCCGGGACATCCGGGTCGACCCGGCGCGGCGGCCGGGGCTCCACGGCGGCGATGTTGTTGAGCACCTCCAGCCCGTTGGCGCCGGGGATGGGGGCCTGTCCGGTGAGCAGGAAGTAGAGGCTGGCGCCCAGGCTGTAGACGTCCGCGCGGCGGTCGAGCCGGCTCACCTCTCCGCGGGCCTGCTCCGGGGCCATGTAGTGGGGCGTGCCGAGCACCGCCCCGGAGGCCGTCTGGGATTCGTTCCACTCGCGCGCCAGGCCGAAGTCCATCACGTAGGGCCTGGGCGCCCCATCCTCGGTGCGCTCGACCATGATGTTGGAGGGCTTGATGTCCCGGTGGATGAGCCCCACGCGGTGGGCCTCGTGCACTCCCAGGGCGGCCTCGCGAAGCACGAGGGCCTTCTGCTCGACGGTGAGCGACCGCACCAGGGCGCTCAACGGCTGGCCGTCGATGTACTGCATGGCGATGAAGACCTTCCCGTCGACGTGGCCGACCTCGTACACCTGGCACACGCGCTCGTGCTTCACCTTGGCCTGGGCCCGTGCCTCGGTGATGAAGCGGCGGGTGTGCGCATCGTCGTCGTCGCGGACGAACTTGAGGGCCACCGGACGGCGCAGCCGCGGATCCTTCGCCAGGAACACGCGCCCCATGCCACCCTGCCCGAGGAACCGCACGAACTGGTAGCGGTCCCAGTGGGGGAGGGGAAAGGCCGGGGTGCTGCTCGCTTGTGAGGTGCGCGTCGGCCCGCCTTGGGCCCACTCGAGGGTGGAGTCCGCCTCGGGCCGGTGCTCGGGGGAGGCAGGACTCTCCTTTACGAGTGAGGCCAGGGTCTCCTCGGAGATCCGGCCCCGCTCACGCAGCAGTTCCAGGGGGCTTCGTCCCAAGCGCAGCGCCTCCTCGAGCAGGGACGCCGACTCCTCCCGGGACAGGATGCCTTCGTCGATGACGAGCCATAGCTGCGCCTCGTAGTCGTGTCGCATCAGAGGGCATCGTACCCGGTTCGAGGGTCAGGGCCGTCGCGGCATGCCGCCGACACGCCGCCGGCCTGTCGCCGCATCGCCCTGACGCTCGGAACACCGGCCGTGGAGCCACTCAGCCCAGAGCGCTCGGAGACATCCCGCGTGTACGCGCCATGGCACGTGGGTTGCTCATGCCTGAGTCCCAGGAAGACCCAGACCGAAGTTCGGGCTTCCAGCACCCAACCCCTGCAAACACAAGGAGCTACCCTGATGCAATCCCATTTCAAACGCTTCGTCCTCACCGCGCTGCTGACCGGCTGTGGTGGTGTCGGGATGGAAGCCAACGAAGCGACGACGAACCCGCCGGCCGCTCACGAACTCGTCACGACGGGCAACAGCGCTGAGCGGCATTGCGTCGCGAGCGTCCAGGTCCTGAAGCCCGGTGAGCCGCTGCCCGACACCGTGACCGTGCCGACGTGCTTCGACACGTTCTCCGAGGCCTTCTCCGTCGCCACCCGGGGGGCCGTGCGGCTGCCCGCGACGGCGAAGCCGGCGGATCTCCAGGAGTCCGACCTGAAGCGCGTCACCCAGTTCGGGGCTGGCGAAACTGTGGTTGGCATGGAGTTCACCGGAGCCAATTGGACTGGCGATTCGTGCACCTTCATCTCCTCCTCTGGCGGGTGCGGCTCCTACTTCGTCAACCTGCCCGCTCCGTGGAACGACGCCTTCTCCTCGTCGAGGACCTTCGGCGGGTGCAATCACGCGTACCACTACGAGAACTACGATGGCCCGCTCGGGGGCGGGGCCCAGATCGACTGCGGCTGGGGGTGCTCCTATATCGGGGCGGCGATGGACAAGCGCACCTCGTCCATCTTCTGGACGCAGTAGCCCGGAGGGATTCGACGGCCTGGTGGGCTGGGCGGCGGAGTGGCCCCCAGCCTCACCGACGTGCAGGCGTATCGCGGCATGCCGCCGACACGCCGTCGGCCTGGCGCACAGCCTGGATTCCTGTCGGCAGTGACCCTCTTCAGCCCCCTTCGTGCCCGCCATCACATGGGTTGGTACAGGCCTTGCTCAATCGCAGGTCCGTGCGCCCATCGGACAGCCCGGTCCCTCTCATGGGATGCGCCGCAGTGCCCCATCCGCAATCACAAGGAGCGAGTCATGAAGCGTCTTGAAAATCTGGCGGCGGTTCAGCAGAAAGAGGGACCGGTCACGGCCCCGCCGCCCGTAACCGTCGCGCGCCGGTTGGAGTTCACACGCGATCTTCAGGATGTTCCTGGGCAGATCCTCGACTCCATCCAGCGCGCTGATTACAAGACGAAGGGCGCCCCGTTCGGCCCGTTCAACGTGATTGCCGGGACGACGAATGACTTCGTTCCGATTTTCTTTGGCACAAGCGGGGACCAGCCCATCGTGTTCTTCGGCTTCAACGGAGCGAGGAATGACGGCTACCTCCCGCTTGGCGATGTCGCGCTCGTGCAGCAGTCGGGCGTCTGGTCGCCGATCAGCTCCCTTCTCTTCAGCAAGAACCCTGCAGACCCCGATGGGAGCGATTCGCTGGCGCATCCGCGGAGGTTCGATTGGGTTCTTGACTCCACGGGTTCCGGGAATGAGGCCCTCCTCAGCTACTGGTGGCCTGTCGCTCCCGAGGGCTACACCGCGCTCGGCTTGTGCTTCAATCAGTCCAACTCCATCCAGCCCGACCCCAATAAGTACTGGTGTGTGAAGACGGCGCTCTTGCGAATGGCAGCGGCCGTCCCTTTCTGGAGCGATGCAGGACAGCACTGGAAGTATCACAATGGAAGTCTCATGACGCCCGCCCTCGATGCGTCCAGCATCGCGCCTGATGGGGACGTCTTGTATATCGTGCCGCCGACCTTCCTGAGCGTCGAGGGCATGCGCCCTGCGTACGTCATCGCCGCGAAGAAGAGCTTCCTGCCGATCACGGTCTCCCCCGCGAATCCGCCCACCTTCGATCCGAACACGGGCTCCGGTTCCGTGACGCCGGTCGGGCTCCTGAATGTCGCGGTCCTGCCCTTCACCGCGGTGACCGACGCGGGGTACATCAACAAGCCGGGAGAATCCCCCTTCTACTACCTCGCCAACGAGCCCTACTGGCTCTGCAACGGCTCACGTTCGACGCCTGGAGGAGGGCAGTTCGAGACGAGCGTGACGGTCGGCGTTTCGACCTCTTCATCGGAGTCGTTCTCGAATACGACGTCCTTCACGGTCGGTGTCAACGCCGGCATCTCGGCTGGAGACAAGGGCGGGCCCAATTTTGGGATCAGCGTCTCGTACACGAACGACATGAACGTGACGACCGAGCAGACGCAGCAGAACGACAGCTCGACCACCGATACGATCACGGTCCAACTCCCGAGCCAGCCGGTGACGCAGTTCTGGCAGCGCGTCCAGAAGCTCGTGATGTACCGGACGGATGGCACCATCGTCTCTGTCGCCGACTACGGGACGAATGACCTCCGCTTCATTCCGAATGGACAGGTCATCTCCATCCGGTAGACACGCCGGCGCGGCATTCGGGTAGGAGGGGGGCCTGGTGGGCCTGTGACGGAGCCTCGGCTGCAAACGAGGCTCCGTCCGCTGTGCCTCGGCGGCTGCACGTTTATTTCTCCGGCGCGGCCCGAACGAAGCTACCGGGCGCGGCGCGGCCTGGCGTGGGGCCTGCCCATTCAGTGACGGCGGACAGGGATTGCCTCCGGGGAATTCGGGTTGTGGCAACTCCTGTCACATTTCGTCCCGCTTTGCGAGAGGATGTTCTTGGGAGGTCTACGACACCTTGTTCGTGTTCCGGAGTCGTAAGCGTTCACGGGGTGGTGCTCGACTGAGGGGGTAGTGAGGCAGCGAACGGTGGGCCTCACCACGCTCGACGTGGGCCGGGGACGGCTTAGAAATAATGGGACGTGGCCACTCCTGACCCAAGAGATGCGCGTATCGCGGAGTTGGAGCGACTGCTGAGCGCGGCGCTCGCGCGAATCGAGCAGCAGGAGGCTCGCATTGCGCAGCAGGAGGCTCGCATCGCGGAGCTGGAGGCGCGGCTGC
>NZ_RAWF01000312.1:0-10880 GCF_003612075.1 Corallococcus sp. CA041A | reverse complement strand
GCGCCCCCACTGGAGTCACCTGGGGGCGTTCGCCCTGGCCCTGGCCGCCGTGAGCATCTGGTCGACGCGCGTCACGCGAGAGCCCCCCTCGCCGTGGTCCGCGCCGGAGCCCACCCGGCCCCTGGAGGCCCGGCTGACCTCCGTCCCCCTGGATGGACACCGCCCCTACGTGCCCATGCGCGGAGGGGTTCCCGCGGCGGCGCCGCTACCGCTGCGGGAGCTGGCCCGGATGGAGGACCGGCAGGACTGGCGGGGCATCGCCTCCGCGTACCTGCTTGCGGGCGACGCGCGGCAGGCCCTGAACTACCTGGGCAACGCGGCCGCCTCCCCGGACGTGGACTCCGACCGCGCGGTCGCGCTGGCGCTGGCCCATGCCGGGGCCTCCGAACAGACGGCGCTCGACGAGGCCCTGGCCGTGCTGGAGGACGTGCTCCGCGAGCAGCCAGACCATCCACAGGCCCTGTGGAACCACGCGCTGGTCCTGCGGAACCTGGACCTGCCCCTGCTCGCGGCGGATGCCTTCGACGCCGTGGCGAAGCTGGGCGAGCCCGGCTGGAGCGCGGAGGCGCGGACCCATGCGGGCCTCTTGCGGGAACAGACGCTGGCCCGGGGCCGCGCCTGGAAGCAGGCCTTCGCGGCGACGCAGGACCTGATGGCGGACTCCAACGCGCCGCTGCCTTTGAAGGAGGCCGCGAACCTTCCGGGCATCGTCCGGCTGGCCTTCTACGACGCGGTCCGCGCGGCTCCCTCGAAGGACGCGGCGCTGCGGCTGCTGCCGTTGGCGGACACCCTGGACCGGGCCTATGGCGGCGGCACGGTGCTGCACGCGACCGTCACCCGCGTGGCCGCGCGGGACTTCCAGAAGCGAGAACCGCTCGCCCGGGACTACGCGCGGTCCGTGCGCGGCAGGACGCCCTTCCCTCCGGCCTTCCTGGAGACACTGCGGCGCTCCGGCGAGGACGACCTGTACGTGGGCGCGCTCGGGTACGAGCTCACGGCGGGAAGGCCCGTGGACGTGGCGGTGTTCGCTCGCGCCGCGGACGGACTGGGCGACCCGTGGTTCCACCTCATCGCCGAACGCGAGCGCGCCAACCAGGAGGTGCGCGACGGCCAGTGGTGGAAGGCGGAGGCGCGCGTGCGGGAGGCGCTGCGCACGTGCGCGGCGGAGCGGCTGGACTACCGCTGCGCCGACCTGCACGCGTGGCTCACGGACATGTACCTGGGCGAGCTGCACCGCCCCGCCGAGGCCCACGCACACGCGCTGCGCGGCTGGCAGCTGGCGAAGAAGCAGGGAGAATGGCAGCAGGAGCGGCTGTTCCTCCAGGAGCTGGCGCAGGTGGCGCGCTTCCACCACGTCGCCCCCACCGCGAGCGCGTACTTCAGGGAGTCGCTGGCGCGCGTGCCCGACGACCGCACGCAGCTCAACTACGTGCACCGCAACCTGGCCACCCTGGCGTGGATGGACTTCCGCGTGGACGAGGCCCGCCAGCACCTGGAGCAGTCGATGGAGTCCGGCCTGCCGCTGGGGCTGAATGGCGCGGGCGTGCTCGCGGACCTGGCCCGCTTCGGCCCCATGCCCGGCGCGGCGGACGCGCTGTCCCGTGCCCTCTCCGGACTGAGGCAGGGCCAGGCTCGCCCCGGTGAACGCGCGTTGCTGGACTCCATCCAGGGCGAGTTCGAGCTGGAGCGCGACCCCACCGCTGGACGCGCCCTGCTGCGGAGCGTCCTCACGCAGGCGGAGCAGTGGCCCGGCGACGTGTACGCCCGCCGCGCCCAGGCCCGCGCCTCCGCCGCGCTCATCTCCGACGCCGGACGCACGGGCGCGTTCGTGGAGGCGCTCGCCCTCGCGGGCCGCCAGTTCCAGGTGACCGAGGTGCCGGAGCGCTGCGTGCTCGCGGTGTCGGTGCAGCACGAGCGCACGCTCGCGGTGGCGCGTGGCCCTTCGGGCGCGGTGCACGGGGACTTCACCCAGACGCGCACGGCGCCGCTCGGCCAGGACGCCTCCGGGCTGGTACCGCCCGCGTTACAGGAAGCGCTGCGCGGGTGTGAGCAGGTGCAGGTGCTGGCCCCGCCTCCCGTGAATGGCCTGCCCCGGCTGCTCCCGCCGGACATCGCCTGGAGCTACCGGGTAGGCCACGCGACCGAGGGCCCTCTTCCGCCGGTGGACAGCGGCGAGCACCTGGTTGTCTCCAACGTGGACACGCCCGCGGCCCTGGGCCTTCCGCGTCTGCCTCCGATGTCGCATCCCCCTGGGGAAGACGCCCGGCGCGTGATGCTGGAGGGCGCGCGAGCCACGCCATCGCGCGTGCTGGAGGCGATGGCCACCGCCACCGAGGTGGAGATCCACACGCACGGCGTGTTCAGCCCGGAGCTGTCGGACGCCTCGCTCCTCATGCTGGCCCCGGAGCAGGATGGCCGGTACGCGCTCACCGCCAACCAGGTGCGCGCTCACGGGCTCTCCAAGGCACCGTTGGTGTTCCTGGCCGCATGCGGCGCCGCGCGCACCGCGCCCTTCCCGCACGAGTCCTTCAGCCTGCCGGTGGCCTTCCTCGACGCCGGGGCGCGCGCGGTGCTGGCCGCCACGGTGGACATCCCGGACACCGCGGGCCGCTTCTTCAACGACGTGCGCGAGCGCATCCACGCGGGCGCCTTGCCCAGCGTGGCCCTGCGCGACGAGCGGCAAGCCTGGCTCCAGGCCTCCCCCGGTGACCGCTGGGTGCACGACGTGCTCCTGTTCGAATGACGATCCGTAAGGTCATTTAAAAGAACCGGACCCAGCACGTTTTCAAGAAGGAGCCGCACGCAAGCCGGAAGCGCCCATCCCGCGGCGGCCCTTCAGGAGGACGGACATGAAGAACTGTCGGAACAGTGCGGGTCAGGCCCCCGGGAAGGACAAGCCCCAGAACGATCTCCCGGACAAGCCGCCCCCGGGACCCGCTGGCGTGGACGCGTCACCCGTGGCGCCGGAGGAACAGCACGAAGAGTTCCACAGCGACCTGCCGGACAAGCCTCCGCCGGGGCCGGCAGGATTCGATCGCTGACGCTCGCGGGCGTGGCGCGGGCCTATGCTCCCGCGCCATGCCGTCGCATCCGTATGTCGTGAGGGCCGTGCAGTCTCCAGAAGAGCTGGAGCAGGTGCTGGCCCTGCAGCGCCGCAACCTGACTCCCGCGCTGTCTCCAGAGGAGCAGCACGCCCAGGGCTTCGTCACCGTCCAGCATGACCTGGCCACGCTGGAGCGCATGCACGCGCTCGTGCCCAGCATCATCGCCGTGCAGGACTCAGACGTCGTGGCGTACGCGCTGGTGATGCCCCGCGAGTGCCGCGCGCTGGTCCCCGTCCTGGACCCGATGTTCGCGCTCCTCGAAGGGCTCGAGCACCGGGGCCGGCCGCTGAAGGACCAGCGCTTCTACGTGATGGGGCAGGTGTGCGTGGACAAGGCCCACCGGGGGATGGGCCTCTTCGACGCGCTCTACCACCAGCACCGCGAACAGCTTCGCTCGCGCTTCGACTGCGTCGTGACCGAGGTCTCGGTGCGCAACACCCGCTCCCTGCGCGCGCACGCGCGGGTCGGGTTCGAGACCGTCCACACCTACCGCGACGCCATCGACACCTGGGCCGTGGTGCTCTGGGACTGGGGAGCGGACACGTCGCGCTGAAGCACCGGATCCACGCGCACCGGCGTGGGACGGTTCGCCATCCGCTTGTGGTGCAGGCCGGACAGCTTCAGCGCCAGCTCCGGACCGGTGACACCCTTGGGGATGTAGCCGTCCGCGCCGGACGCGCGCACCAGCTCGCGCAGCCGCGACTCGTCCATGGACGAGTACAGGATGAAGAGCGTGTCCGGACCCGCGAACTGGCGCACCACGCCCAGGATGCGGTCGCCGCTCAGCGCCGGGATGTTCACGTCCAGGAGCACGATGTCCGGCTGCTCGGTCCGCAGCAGGTTGGCCACGCCCAGCGCCGCGCGCGTGGTGACGACTTCGAAGCCGTAGCGGCTGATGGAGCGCTCCACCAGCTCCAGCACGAGTGGGTCATCATCCACCACAAGCGCCTTCAACTTGCCTTCCGCCATCGCGTCTCCGCCTTTCAAGACCTCGGGGGAAAGGTCTGAAGTGCATTACGTCCAGGTATGCTGTGCAATATACGCCATACCTGTATTCAGGCACAATGCCCCTAGGCCTGAAGACCTGGGATGCCCGTACTTTGAGTACGAATTCCAGGGTTCAATGTCGCGCGGAGGTGGGGAAAAAGGGCCCTATGCCGCAGGGGTGACCCTGACCCCGATATGTCACTGTGAGTGAAAACGGGTGAGCGGGAAGGGTGGGAAACCGGACACTCCAGCGCCCGGCCGGCGCCCCGTTTTGTGCATCACGCAAAGCCGTGCGCGGCCAGGCGGGGCGAGGCAGCTTTGGGGGATGGCTTCTGGAACTCCCGCCAACAATGACTTCGCCCTGCTGGTGGCGGTCCTTCCGCCGTCGCTCCAGGAGGCGGTACGGCGGCTGCCTGAAGCGGAGCTGCTGGAAGTGGTGATGGACCTGGGGCGGCCTCCGGAGGCTCGGCTGGTGCACGGTGTGGCGCGGCTGTCCGAAGCGCCCGTGGATCAGGAGGCGCTCCAGGCGGTGCTCGCCCACGTGGGCGAGGTGGGCGGCGACAACCGCGCGGGCATCGAGCGCACGCTCCACCGCGTGTCGGCCATCCGCAACCGCCAGGGCCGCGTGGTGGGGCTCACGCTGCGCGTGGGGCGCGCCATCCAGGGCACCATCGACATGCTGCGCGACCTGGTGGAGTCCGGGCGCAACCTGTTGCTGCTCGGGCGGCCGGGCGTGGGCAAGACGACGAAGCTGCGCGAGGTGGCGCGCGTGCTCGCGGACGCGCTGGGCAAGCGCGTGATGGTGGTGGACACGTCCAACGAGATTGGCGGCGACGGGGACATCCCGCACCCCGGCATCGGCGGTGCTCGGCGCATGCAGGTGAGCCGGCCGGACCGTCAGCACGACGTGATGATCGAGGCGGTGGAGAACCACATGCCCGAGGCCATCGTGGTGGATGAGATTGGCACCGCCGCGGAGGCCGCCGCCGCGCGCACCATCGCGGAGCGCGGCGTGCAACTGGTGGCCACGGCGCACGGCAACACGCTGGAGAACCTGGTGTTGAACCCCACGCTGTCCGACCTGGTGGGCGGCGTGCAGACCGTCACGCTGAGCGACGACGAGGCGCGGCGCCGGGGCACGCAGAAGACCGTCACGGAGCGCAAGAGCACGCCCACCTTCGACATCGTGGTGGAGATGGTGAACCGCGACGAGGTGCGCGTGCACCGCGACACGGGCGGCGCGGTGGACCGGCTGCTCACGGGCGTGGAGGTGGGCGGCGAGAAGCGGCGACAGAAGGACGGCGCCGTGCACGTGGAGGCCGCGCCGCAGGTGGTGGAGGCCACGCCTCCGGGAGGACGCGTGCCGAAGGGGACGCCCGCACTGGGAGCGCCCCGGCCCGGGCCCACGCGCATCGCCGCGCACGCGGTGAGCCGCGAGTTGCTGGAGCGCGTGCTGCGCGACCTGCCGGTGGAGGCCGTGGTGGTGGGCCGTCCGGAGAACGCGGAGGTGGTGCTCACGCTGAGAAGCCGTGCGAATTCGCCTCGGCTGCGCCGCGCGGCCGAGCGCGTGGGAGCGCGGGTGCTGGCCATCAAGCGCAACAGCGCCACGGAGATCCGCCGCGCGCTGCGCACGGAGTTCCACCTGCTGGAGGGCGTGGACCCTGCGGACGTGAACGCCGCGGTCACGGACGCGGAGGAGGCCATCCAGCGCGTGCTCTCGGAGGGCATCAGCCTGCCGCTCGCGCCGCGCCCGTCGCGCCTGCGGAAGTTGCAGCACACCCTGGTGGTGAAGAACCACCTGGAGGCCGTGAGCGTGGGCAGCGAGCCCCTGCGCCACCTGGTCCTCTACCCGCTGGGCACCGTCCTGACAGAAGCGTCCGACACCGCGCCGGAGGACGTGGACGCGCCGGAGCCGGATGATGACCTGGAGGACGACGACTCCTTGGCCGCGGACGAAGAGACCGGGGATGACGAGGACGCGAACCCGGAAGCCTCGCCCGCGGACGAAGGCATCTCCCAGCCCCCTCGGACCTGAGCGCGGCCTCCCCTCCGGCGGCGGACCGCGCGAACTTGTCCGACTGTCGGACAGGTTTGGACCGGGCGGGCCCGGACAGGGCCGCCCCTGGTTGCGCAGCTCACTGCACACGCTGCATGGGGTCAGGGGAGCCCCTTTCCCTGGAGATTCGCGGGGTTGAGGGGGGCATGACCGTTGCTGAAGGCTCGGGGTACGGTCCTCCGCGATGGCGCGGGGGAGCCGCACCGTCTTTCCGGAGACCTTCATGCGCCGCATTGCCTTCGCTGCCCTCGCCGCCCTCGCCACCACCGCCTGTGGGGACAACCTGCCCACCCAGGAGGAGATAGACGACGCGAAGGCCCGCGTGGAGCGGCTGGCGGCCTCCACGCACCAGGTGCGGGGCGCGTTCGAGATGCTGGGCCTGATGCCCGTGTACACGTGCGGCGAGCCCCGGCGCTCCTTCCTCAACCGCGCCGTGGAGGGGCTGAGCGCCTCGGTGACCTGCGCGACCTTCCGGGTGCAGGCCGTGGACGCCGTCACCGACTCCGTCGTCGTGTCCTTCCCGTCCGCCTGTGACGTGCACGGCCTGCGCTTCACCGGACGCGCGGTGCTGGAGTACCGCGGCGGCGAGGACCTGATGGAGATGAAGGCGGACCTGCGCGAGCTGGCCGTGGATGGCCAGACGCTCCAGGCCAAGGTGGGCTACGGCACGTGCGCGGACGAGACGCGCCTGTTCGCGGAAGTCGAGGGCCAGGTGCCCGGCCGCCAGGGCCACAGCTTCTCCATCAACAGCACCGTGGGGAAGCGCGACGGGCTGCCCATCATCGGCGGCACGTCGCTGGTGTTCGACGGGCCGGGCGAGCTGACGGGGCCGAACGGTACGGACCGCATCACGCTCACGTCGCTCGAATATGAAGTGGGCAACTACCTGCCCAAGGAAGGCACCGCCCTGGTGGAGACCGCGGACGGGCACCGCCTGAACTTCGCGTTCCAGCCGGTGCTGTGGCGCGTGGGCAAGGTGGAGGTCACCGTGGACGAGAAGGACCCGGTGACCGTGCCCGTCGTGCGCTGACGCCTACTCCTGGAACGACCGGGTGAGCCGGGCGATGGCGCCCGGTAGACCCCGCACGCGCAGCCGGCTGCCCGTCTCGTCGTAGGCCTGGGACACCACGGTGGTGTGCTCGTACACCTCACCGATGCGGGCCTGCCGCGCGTACGGAATCACCAGGTCCGCCTCCACCATGGAGGCCTCGAAGAAGGCGATGACCTCCCGGCGCAGCATGGCCACGTCGTCCGGCCGGTGCGCGGACAGGAAGATGGCTTCGGGGTGCTCGGCCCGGAGCGCTTCCTGGACCGCCGCGTCCAGCCGGTCCACCTTGTTGAAGAGCAGCTTGCCCGGCACCACGTCCGCGCCAATCTCCCGGAGCACCGTGCGGGTGACCTCCAGCTGCGCGGCCCACGTGGGGTCGGACGCGTCCACCACGTAGAGCAGCAGCGACGCCTCCAGCGCCTCGTCCAGCGTGGAGCGGAAGGACGCCACCAGGTCGTGCGGCAGCTTCTGGATGAAGCCCACCGTGTCGGAGACGAGGATGCGCGGCCGGGTCTCCGGCTGCATCGCGCGCACCGTCGTGTCGAGCGTGGCGAAGAGCTGATCCGCCACCAGCACCGTGCTGCCCGTGAGCGCGCGCATCAACGACGACTTGCCCGCGTTCGTGTAGCCCACCAGCGCCACGCGCAGCTGGTCCCGGCGCGCGTAGCGGCGGTGGTCCTGGTCCTTCTGGATGGCGGCCAGGCCCTCGCGCAGCTCCGCCAGCCGGTCGCGAATCTTGCGGCGGTCCAGCTCCACCGCCGAGTCACCCGAGCCGCGGCCCTGCTGGCGCTCACTGCCTCCGGAGGATTCACGAAGGCGCGGGGCCAGATAGTTGAGCCGGGCGATCTCCACCTGCATGCGCGCCTCGTGGCTCTTGGCGTGCCGGTGGAAGATGTCCACGATGACGCCCGCGCGGTCCAGCACCTGCACGCCCGTGGCGCGCTCCAGGTTGCGCAGCTGGCCGGGGGACAGCTCGTGGTCCACGACCACCACGGTGGGCCTGGGGCCCGACTCGACGGCGGTGGCCTCCGCGTCCGCGTCTGATTCCGCGTCCGTGTCCGGGAAGGCGTCGTCGTCCTCGTCGGGCGGCTCGGCTCCGGATCCGTTCGGGTCCGCGTCGCCGGGAGCCACCGGGGCGTCCGGGTCCTCGGGCTCCGCGTCGGCTTCGGCCTCCCACTTCTCCCGCGCCTTCGACGTCTTGCCCTGCGCGCCGGATGGGATGACGCCCGAGCCGCCGGTGAGCTCGGACAGCTCCTTGAGTTTGCCGGAGCCGAGCACCGTGCCGGTGGCCAGCCGCTGCCGGCGCTGGGACACGGTCGCCACCGCGTCGAAGCCCAGCGTGTGCACCAGCCGCTTCAGCTCCGCCAGGTCCGCGGCATGCGCTTCATCCGTCACCCCGGGAAGCTGGACACCGACGAGGACGGCGCGTGGGCGCTCGGGAAGGGTTTTCGCCATGCATGGGCTCGTAACACGCCGGGCCCGGCCGTGCCTCTGCATCGCTCATTCAATTTTCCACTTATTCTTGAATAACCAGTTTAAAAGCAACTCAATCCCAGACATTGAGACAACCTCGTCACCGCGCTCCCGTCGCGGTCTTCCCCATCCCCCGGAGTGAAATGAAGAATCGATTCCTCACACTCGCAGTGATGACGCTGATAGGCGGCTCCGCCTTCGCGGAAGCGCCTCCGAACCCGGCGGACCTGCGCCGCGTGACGAAGGCGCGCGAGAGCCTGGTCCCCGCCGTGGAGAAGGCCTTCGGGCCCAAGGCTCGCTTCGTCCAGCTCTTCGGCCAGGGCCGGGAGATGCTGGCGGGCATCGTCGCGGAGATCCCCGTGGAGCCGCTGGGGACGGATGACCTCCCGCTGCTGGCCATCGTCCGGTACGCCGAGGACACCGGCGCGGTCCGCGTGGTGGCCCCGGAGTTCAAGTACCGCGAGGCGCGCATCGTGGGCCAGGAGGTGGCGCTGCTGGACGGCGAGGGCACCCTGCGGCTGCGCGACGCGAACGGCCGCGAGCGGCTGCTCGCCGAGCAGGTGGGCGGCGACCTGTTCCCCACGGCGAAGGGGGACGCGCTGGTGGCCACGCTGAAGACGGGCGCCCCGGGCCCGCATGAGACGGCGGTGGGCATCATCGACATGAAGGGGCGCGTGAAGGTGCTGGCGGACGGCCCGGGCGTGGACGCGACGCCGAGCATCTCCCCGGACGGCAAGACGGTGGTGTTCGTGTCGGGCCGGACGAGCGTGGCGTCGTTCTTCGTCACGACGGTGGAAGGCGCGGAGCCCCGGCAGCTCACCAACGTGGGCCTGGAGAACTGGATGCTGTTCGGCGGCCCGCCGAAGGAGTTCGTGCCCCCGCCCGTCTCCAGCCACCACATGGAGTGGGTGGGCGAGGACGTGCTCCGCTACAACGCGGGCGGCGGCGTGTTCTGGACGCTCAACGTGCGCACCGGCCACGCGGCCGCGGACGTGGGAGGTGCGAAGTGATGCGCCTTCAGCGGCTCATGGTGGTGGCGGCGTTCGCGCTGCTTTCGCTTCCGGCGGTCTCCTCCGCGCAGACGATGTTCCGCTTCCCCGCGTCGCAGCTCGCGGATCAGTGCGGCAACGGCGGCTGCACGGTGAGCGCGTACAAGGACTACGGCGGCCGGGACTACGCCTGCGGTGGCGTGCGCTACAGCGGCCACACGGGCACGGACTACGCGCTGGTGGGCGGGTTCTCGAAGATGGACTACGGCGTCTGGGCGATGAACGCCGCCCGGGGCTACGTCGAAGCGTCGGTGGACGGGTACTACGACCGGTGCAACTACTGGAACCAGTCCAATCCCTATGCCGCGTGCGGCCTCTACACGGCGAACTACATCATCATGCGGCACCCGGACAACACGCAGACCTGGTACTGGCACCTGAAGGCATACACGCAGCAGTTCGCGCGGGGGACCACGCTCGCCTGCGGCAACTGGATTGCGCGCGTGGGCTCGTCCGGCGCTTCCACGGGACCGCACCTGCACTTCGAGTACTACGTGCCGGGCTACGGCACGGATGACCCCTACGCGGGCTCCTGCGGCACGCCCTACACGCGCTGGACCTCGCAGGGCGCGTACCGGGGGCTTCCCGGCATCACCTGCCAGTAGGCCGCGGGGCCTGTCGGGACGGGAGAGGCCAGGGAAGGCCCTCCCGTCCTGAACCGGGCGTCGCGCGGATGAAAAACCGGGAGCGCCGGGGCGAAGTCGTTAGCGTGTCCGGGAACCCGCGGGACTCTCCCCCGTGGCGCCGGAAGGAATTGCCCGTGGTGCTTCGTGGTGATGTCGCCGTCCTGCTGGAGAACGCCCCTGCGAAGCGCCAGGCGCTGGCGGAGGCCGCGTTCGTGTTCTTCGCGGTGCTGGGGCCCTCCTCGGTGGCCCGGCTGGGCCGAGGGGCCGCCGTGGCGGTGGAGCTGGCGCTGCTGGCGTGGGGGCTGATGCTCCTGCGGCCGTGGGAGTCCTCGCGGCGCGGAGCGTGGTGGGGCGTGCTGGGCCTGATGGTGGCGCTGGGCGGCGCGGGCGCGGGCGCGTGGGTGGCGTCGGACGCGGAGATGACGAAGGGCTTCTCGCTGTCCATGGCGCCGCTGGTCATCCGGGCGCTGGGCATGTGCCTGCTGGTGGCGGTGCTGATGTGGCGTGACGGTCAGGGACCCGCGCAGGTGGGGCTGG
>NZ_RAWF01000311.1:0-10934 GCF_003612075.1 Corallococcus sp. CA041A | reverse complement strand
CCCCCGGACTCCCCACCCTGCGGGTTGCCCGGCTCCCCGGGGATGATGTCCGTGATGCGCGCCCGGTAGCGGCCGTGCTCCACGGACACGTCCGCCAGGAAGTGGCCGGTGCGCCCCAGGCCCAGCCGCAGCTGCGCCGTGCCGGGCTCGCCCCGGTCCGGCCGCGCCGACAGCATGTCCAGGAGCAGCACGTCCTTGACGCGCAGGGACGCCAGGTCCTGGGCGGACAGCTCCGCCACGCCAATCTCCGCGCGCAGCCAGTCGCGCAGCGCGGACAGGCGCCGGCCGTTCGCCTTCATGTCCTGACGGCGGTGGTCGCGCCGCTGGGCGCTCTCCACCGCGGGTTCCGCCGCTTCCAGCACCGCCGACGGCACCACCAGCCGCACGATGCCGCGGTGCGAGCCCAGCACCGCGTTCAGGTGCACCGCCAGCATCGGGCCGTCCTCGCCCAGGCGAGCGGAGACTTCATCCACGCCGCGCGCCACGCCGTCCAGCCGGGGCCGGGGAACGCCCGGCTGCAGCCCGGGCACCAGCTCCTTCAGGGCCTCCAGGACGACGTAGCCCATCACGCCCTCCTCGATGTCCGTCAGGGGGCGCAGGCCCACCGTCTCACCGGCGCCGCCCAAGAGCAGGTCCACCGCCGAGTGCGCCAGCGACAGCTCGATTTCGAGGATGACCCGGCCCTTGAGCGCGCCGGGGGCCAGCACCGCCAGGAAGGACGGGTCCCCCAGGAAGCGGCGCAGCTCCGTCATGGGGCGCGCCTGGGCGGACTCCACCGACAGGCGCACGTCCACGTCGAAGAGGGCCTTGAGGCGCGCGCAGACCGTCTCCAGCGTGCCCGCGTTGGGCGTCAGCCAACGCATCCGCTCCGCCAGCTGGCCCTGCGTGCGCGACACCTTCTCCAGGTTCGTGAACGCGAACTTCCGCCACGGTGACACCGGAGCCGGGGCCGGCGCGGGGGCCGGGGCTTGCGCGGACTTCGGGGGCGGGGGTCCCAGCTTCCGGGTGTCGACCAACATGGTGCGCTCAAAGACTCCGGGCTCGTCGTCCGGCTCCAGGCTCATGTCTTCGCCTCGAACCTCAGATTTTCAAGCGCCAGCCCCCGGCCACCCAGGGCGCTGCGCAGGCCGTCGCTCTGCTCTTCCAGCATCTTCAAGGTGTCGCGGTCGTTGCCGCTGAAGACGGCGGAAATCTTTCCGTTCTTCGCGCTGACCTTGATGGACAGGCCGTTGAGCACGTCACCGCGCAGGTCGATCTGGAACTCCGCGTTGCCCGCGGCGTTGGTGCCCACGCGCACGCGCTCGACGATCTTCTGGGCGATCTCGTTCGCCATGGCGCGCAGCCGCTCGGAGCCAGCGGTGTCCTTGGGCTTGGCCACCGGCACCGGCGCCATCAGCGCGGGGTTGAAGCGGAAGCCCGCGCCGGCCATCTGCGCGCCCTTGTCGTCCTTCTCCTTGCTGCCCCCGCCGCCCGCGCCCTTGCCACCGCCGGCGTTGACGTCGATCTTCAGCTCGCCCTTCTCCTGGCTCAGCCGGCCGGCCTGACCTTCGGCCTTGTTCATGTCGCCTTCGCGGACGTCCGTGGAGCGCTTCTCCTCCACGACCTCCGACTTGCGGGCCTCGCCGCCCTTGGACAGGCCCTGCGACTCGCTGTTGCGCTGGGACTGCTGGGCGCCCTGGGTGGACTCCCCGGGCCTGGCGAAGGCGGTCTCCTTCTGGGCCAGCTTCTCGTCGAAGGTCTTGCCCTGTCCCTGCGCCAGGCGCGCCAGCACCTGCTTGCCCAGGGGCTGCTTCAGCTCCTGCGCCTGCTTGGGCTGGGCCTGTTCGGCCTGTCCCTGCTGGACCAGCTTGGAGAAGACGGACTCGCCCTGCACGCGCTTCTGGGTCTTCGCCTCCGCGAGCTTGCGCTCCTGGATCATCCGCTCCGCCAAGCGCGCGGCATCACGATCGTCATCAACTCGGCTCATGGCGTTTCTCCAGATACAGCGGAAGGCGGCGGGAGGTTACTTGCGCTGGCGGGCCAGGAACAAGGCGCTGCCGATCTCCTCCTGGCCCAACTCCTCCCGATCCTCGCGTTCCTTCTTCACCTGCTTGACGAACTTCTCCTTGTTCTTCTCGATGGCCTTGAGCTCCTTGGCGGCCTCGGCCATCAGCATGCGGCGCTGCTCCACCAGGCGGCCCGCCGTCCGGACGACCTCCTTCTGGTGCTCGATCTGGAGGGCGACCTGGGCTTCGTCGTCCTTCAGACGCTGCTCGAAGCGGCCCATCATGTTCATGCCGTTGATGCCGGCGCCCTTGGCCATGATCTGCTGGAAGTACTCCTGGACCTTGGCCTTGCGCTCCTTGCGGCGGCGCTCCAGCTCCGCCTCCAGGCGCTTCTGTTCCTGCTCTTCCTTCGCCAGCGCCTTGACGGCGTCCGAGAAGGCCTGTTCGGCCTCCTCCTTCGCCTTCTCACGCATGTCCAGCAACACCTGCAACCGGTACGGGGGCATGGTCGGGCCATCCTACCCGGAAACGGCCCGTCCACGCGCCTCCCCCGGAGGCATCAGTCCTCGAAGAGGGCGATGAGCTGCTCCACGGTCTCCTCGTACGGGGAGTTGGAGTGGGTGTCCTGCTTGAGGAAGTCGATGATGGCGTCGTACTTCTCGATGGCGTAGTCCGTCCTGGGGTCCGCGCCGGCCTGGTAGGCGCCCAGCAGGATGAGGTCGCGCTGCTTCTCGTAGGTGGAGAGCGTCTCGCGCAGCTTGCCGGCGGCCTTCTTGTGCTCCTTGCTGACGATGCCGCTCATCACACGGCTGAGGCTCTGGAGCACGTCCATGGCCGGCCACTGGTTTCGCGCGCCCAGTTCACGGTTGAGGATGAAGTGGCCGTCGAGAATACCGCGGACCTCGTCGGCGATCGGATCTTCCATGTCACCGCCGGCCACGAGGCAGGTGTAGATGGCGGTACACTTGCCCTTCGCCGAGTTGCCCGTGCGCTCGAGGATGCGCGGCAGCATGGAGAAGACGCTGGGCGGGTAGCCCTGACGCGCCGGGGGCTCGCCAATGGCGAGGCCGATGTCGCGCTGGGAGCGCGCCAGACGCGTCACCGTGTCGAGCATGAACAGCACATTGCCGCCGCGCTCACGGAAGTACTCCGCGATGGCCGTGGCGACGTAGGCGGCGCGCAGACGCACGAGGGCGGGCTGGTCGGACGTGGCGCACACCAGCACGGCGCGCTTCATGCCCTCCTCGCCCATGGCGTCCTCGATGAACTCGCGAACCTCGCGACCACGCTCGCCGATGAGCGCCACGACGCTGAGGTCTGCTTGCGTGTTGCGGGCAATCTGACCCATCAGCGTGGACTTGCCGACGCCGGAGCCGGCGAAGAGGCCCACGCGCTGGCCCTCGCCCACGGTGAGAAGCCCGTCGATGCAGCGCACGCCCAGGGGCAGCGGCCGCTCGATGCGCTGACGGGTGAAGGGGTCCGGGCAGTCGCGGTCCACGGGCCAGTCGATCAGGTTCTCCCCCTCCAGGGGCATGCCGTCCATGGGCTCGCCGATGCCGTTGAGCACGCGGCCCAGGAGCCCGTCGCCGCACTTGATGGTGAGCGGACGGCCGGTGGGGATGCACTCGCTGTCCGGACCGATGCCGTACAACTCGCCCAGGGGCATGAGCATCACCTCGTCGCCCACGAAGCCCACGACCTCCGACTTCATCAGGCCGCGCTGGCGGTTCTTGACGAGCACCAGCTCGCCGATGCGCACGTTGGGCACGCTCGCCTTGATGACGAGCCCCGTCAGCTCCGTGACGCGGCCGCGCACCCGGACGAGGGACGCTTCCTTGATGAGGTCGTAGTAGCGCGAAAGGTCGATGGCCATGGCGGATTCCGGGAGGCTCTAGGGCGCGGCGTTGGCCAGCAGGCTCAGGGAGGGCCGCTCTTGCGACCGGTGTCCGGCTGCAGGAGGTTCTGGAGCATCTCCAGCTGCGTGGGCAGCTGCGCGTCCACGGTGCCGAACTCCGTCTGGACGATGCAGCCCACGGGAGCGACCTCCGGGTCCTCCTTGATGGCCAGGTCCACCGTGCGGCCGATGAGCTCCATCAGCTGCGGGCGCTTGGCGCGCAGCACCGTGGCCGTCTTCGGGTGCACGCGCAGGATCATGGCGCGCGCGTTGCGGAGGTTGTCGATGGCCGCGGCGCACATGTCCACCAGCAGCTCCGGCTCGCGCTCCAGGTCGCGGCCGAGGATCTTCTCCGCCATCTTCAGCGCCAGCGCGATGATGTCCTGCTCCTGGGAGTTGAGCATCTCCCCGGCCTGTATCTTCGCGCGCAGGAGCAGCTCCGTGGCCTGGGCGATGCCTTCCTGACGGCCCAGGTCCTTCGCCTTGGCGAAGAGCTCCTCCTTCTCGCGCTGGGCCTCGGCGAGGATGCGCTCACGCTCGCGCTGGGCATCCTCGATGATGCCCTGGGCGCCCTGGCGCGCCTCGAAGACCTCGGCGTTCATCACGCCCGCGCGCGGCGGACGCAGCGCCGGTCGCTCGGACGTGGCGACGACCACCGACTCCGCCAACCCGTCCCCCTTGATTACCTTGCCGATCGCCATGGGCCGCTCCTTGGAGACCGGATGCTAGCGCGTTCCGCCGCGCGGTCCACGCCCTCCCGGACCGCCCGCGTCATCCGGGCCCGGCCGATCGGTGGGAGGCGGGCGCCGGCGGCCCACCTGCGTTCCCTCCGAGGACCGGGGCGAGGATGCCTGGCTGGAGAGCACGCGCGGGGGACGCTCCGGCTCGCCCCCCGGTTCGGGACGCGCCGCGGGACGGCTGCCCGTGCGCGAGCGCAGCACGCGGGCCCCATCAGCGGCTTCCCCTGAGGGTTCCGGGCGACGGGGGGCGCGCTCCTCCGCGTCGGCGGGAGGCCGCGCGGGGCGCTCGGCCCGGACGGAGCGGCCTTCCGGCGCATCCGGCTCCGGCGGGCGTGACGCGCCGCGTGCACCCAGCCGCGAGGGCGGGGGTCCAATGCGGGCGCCGTCTGGCTCCGGCCGGACGGGACGCGCGGGCCTGGCGCCCTCTGGATCACGGCGGCCGGGAATGGCCCCGGTGGATGCGCGGGGCGCGGGCCCCACCGACGAGCCCCGGTCCACCGGCATGCGGCGCATCTGGGAGCCGTTCGCATCCCCTTCCGGGGCCGCCATGGACGCGCGGGGCGGGGGCCCACGCTCGCGCTCCACCGGCATCCGGCGAATCTGCGAACCACCCGCCTCACCTTCCGGCGCCCCCATGGAGGCACGGGGCGCGGGCCCGCGCTCGCGCTCCACTGGCATCCGGCGCATCTTCGAACCGTTCGCGTCCCCTTCTGGCGAAGCCATGGACGCGCGGGGCGCGGGCCCCACCGACGAGCCCCGCTCCTCCCCCGGCGCCGGGCGCGGACGTCCGGCGGGGGGCGCCGCGCCCGGGCCCGCGTCACGGCTGGACGCAGCACCCGCGCGACGGGCCGCTCGCTCGGCCATGAAGTCGCGCTTGGCGCCCGCATCCGCGGACTCTCCGGCGGGAGGGGCTCCCCGCAGGGCCTTGGGGGCTCGGAGCGCGGGCGGGCGTGACGGATCCGGGGCTGTGGTGCGCAGGCCCTCGCGCGGCGCGGGTGCTGCCCCCGGACGGGCTCCCGGAGCCGCGGGGCGTGCTCCCGGAGCTTCGGGACGGGCTCCCGGAGCCGCGGGCGCGGGCTTCCGGGCCCCCGGCGGTGGAGGGAGCACTGCGGCGGGGCGCGGCGGCGTGATCAGCCGCACGGGCCGCTCGATGAGGCCGCGCACGGCCAGCCGCTCCAGGTCCATGACGATGTCGGTGCGTCCGCCATCGCCCCGGGCCGTCGGCCGCGAGCGCTCCTCGCGCACCCACTTCGCCACCAGGTGGCCGAACTCGCCGCGGTGCTTCTCCAGCATGCGCGCGGCGAACTCCGGGGACTGCGCCACGCACGCGCGCGCCAGCCGCTGCACGCCCGCGCTGCGGATGGCGCCGGCCAGCCGGTTGAAGCCCTCGTGCAGGTTGATCTGCGCGCGCGCGTCCTCTTCCGGGAGCTTGCGCGGCGCATTGGCCGCCACGGACTTGCTCATGAGCTGGAACAGGTCCGGAGGCAGCGACTCCATGAGGCCGTTCAGCTCTTCCTCGGGCAGGCCCGCCAGCGCCGGCCCAAGCACGCGCGCCCCCAGGCGGTCACTCACCGTGAGCAACTCACGCGTCTGGAGGTTGAGCACGTCCGCGAACTTGAAACCCGCGGACTGGCCCGCGGCCTCGCGCGACAGCGCCTCCTCCAGCTTCCAGCGGATGATGTCCAGGACCTGCGGCCGCACCTCGCGGGTGAGCTTCACGCGAGAGGGGGGCAGATGGCCGCGCACGGCCTCCGCCATGTTGCCGGGCAGCGCTCGCAGGGCGACTTCCACCAGGGCGCCGCGCTCGCGCTGGAGCAGCGCCGCCAGCCGCTCCGGATCCCCGGTCCACAGCTGGCCGCGCCGGTCCTTCATCAGCCGCTTGAGTTCCTGCACCACCGCGGGCAGGCGCTTCTCGCGCGGAATCTGGAGGATCTCCTGCGCGCGGTGGCGCAAGAGCGCGCCCTCCTCGTCCGGCAGGTGCTCCAGCGCCGCCATGCTCTCCTGGCCCCCGAAGGTGACCGCGGTGAGCAACATCATGGTCTGGCGCTTGCTGAGCGAGGTGAAGAAGGAATCCAACGGTCACCTCGCGGGCCCCCAGGTGGCCCGCTGAAGATGGAAGTCGTGTCCCCGGCCTGGAGGACACGTCCCGCGGTCCACCCCAGGAGGGCCGCGGGAAGCGACGTGCAGGTCTAGCCCTCGCGACCGCCGCGCGCACGCGCGGGACGCGCCGCCGCGGCGGGGGCAGCGCCACCCGAGCCACCGCGCATGAAGGTCCACCCGGTGAGGCCCATCATCGCCAGGATGAGCGCGAACGCACCGCCGAGGATCATCTTGAAGGTGCTCGCGCTGGCGGCCGTCATGCGCACGCCGAGCACGTCCTGCAGGCGGTTGGTCTCCGTGGTCTCCGCCGAGGGGGCCAGTGCCTCCGTCATCAGCACGGTGACGGCCTCCGGCTTGAGCTCCGCCACGGAGCTGGCGACGAACTGCTTCACCGCGTCCATCGTCACGGGGGGCTTGCCGCCCTCCACCGTGCGGTACTTGATGAACACGGAGGCCGACGGCATCGGCTTGTTCTCCGGCTGCGACAGGTCGTTGTTCTCCGGCACCATCACGATGGCGCGCGCTTCCAGCACACCGTCGATCTGGTTGAGCGCGTTGGAGACCTCACCCGCCATGGCCTTGAGGAGCATGGCGCGCTCCTCCGTGGCGGTGGGCACCATGCTGCCCTTGGCGAAGTGGGACAGGCCCTTCTCCACCGGACGCGGTAGCGAGTTGCGCTTCAACAGCTCCGCGGCCTGCGCGGCGTCGCCCTTGGGGACGACGATGGTGAAGCGCACTTCGTTACCGCCCTCCGCCTTCTCTTTCTTGGAGTTGATGCCGTTCTTGCTGAGCAGGACGTAGATTTCATTCGCGTCCGCCTCCGTCAGCTCGTGCTGCAGCTCGATGGAGCAGCCGGTGAGGAACAGCAGGGCGAGGAGCGGGGCGGCGAAGACGGGCGTTCGGCGAGTCATGGGCGCGCTTAGCTTAACAGGGCCCTTGCAAAACGCGGAAGGGCGCCCCCTCCCGACTTTGGGAGGGACCGCCCTTCGCATGCCGCCATGGCCCGGCGGGGTGGGGACTTCAGACCTGCGTCTTGACGACGTCCTTCAGGCCGCTGGTGGCCTTCTCGACGACCTTCGACGTGAGATCCAACTCCTGCGAGTACTTGTACATGGACGCCTGGAGACCGAGCAGTTCGGCGTTGGACATGTTCTTGCCGGAGGAGGCCTCCTTGATCAGCTTGTCCATGCTGACCTGGCCCTTCTCAAGGCCCGAGACGAGGTCGGACACCATGCCGCCCGACTTGGTCGTCTTGGAGGCTTCGGCCTTCGCGTCCACGGGCTCGGCGCCCTTGGCCGTGGCGGGCTGCTGGGCAGCGCCGCTCACCTTGTTCAGGTTGGCCTTCTCCGCCTTGTTTACGGTCTCCACCTGGCGGACGTTGTCCACCTTCTGGGTGGCCTGCGCGGCCTGGGCCTTGTTGACGTTCTGGGCGGCGTCCACCTGGCCGGCGCCCTGCGCCTTGTCAGCGAGAACTCCGTCGAACTTCGACGCGCCCGTCTTCTGAGTCTGCTGCGCGCCCTGGTCCTGCAGCTTTTGCTGCGCTACCTGTCCCGCGGAGATGCCGCTCATCGGAGCCGCCATGTGACACCCTCCTTGCATCCGTCGAGGGGGGAGGGAGTTCCTCCTCCTCGTTCAAGAGTTCCTTGAGCCGATCAATGGCCCGCGCATGAAGCCGCGACGCCCAGCTCTTCGACTGCCCGATTTCCGCTCCTGCCTCTTCCAGCGTGCGTCCCTGGAAGTAATAGCCCTGCAGGAGCTTGCGCTCTTTCTCCGGAAGCTTCTCGATGGCCGAGCGCACCCGGTTCTTCAACTGCTCCATCTCCAGGCGCTGATCCGCCGGGAGGGATTCATCCACGTAGCCCGCCGCCTCCGCCCCTTCCGCCCCCGCCGCGAAAACCGCCGCGAGGCCCGCCACGGCATCCGAGATGTCTCCAATATCATCGTCGAATGACGACCCGCGGTTGCTTGATCCCTGCTCGCGGTCCGCCAGATTTCCCAGATACGCCGTCGCGCGCTCGCCCTGATAGGCGGTGCGGGCGTCCGCGCCCCGCAAGACCCCCATCTTCCTCAGACCGTCGAAGATGGCGCCCTTGATGCGGTAGTGGGCAAAGGTGAGGAAGTTGGCGCCAACCTTGGGGTCGAAGCGCTCAGCGGCTTCCAGCAGACCGATTTGCCCATAGGCCAGCAGTTCATCCAGCTCCAGCTGGGCATTGAACTGCTTGCGCACGGTGGCCGCGAGCGACCGCACGTACGGGCCGTACTTCTCCAGGATGACCTTCCTGTCTTCACCCAGAGGCAAGCGGCGCGCTCACTCGGCCTTGGACCACAGCCGCTCGAGAACCTGGTTCAGCCGGGGATCATCCTGCAGGGCCCCGGCGATGCGGCCCGTGAGGGCAGCGGACTTCATGTTCAACTTCTCCTGCAACACTTCGGAGACGAGCGCCTTCGTCGCCTCTTCCTTGCTCTTGAAGCCCCCGTTCTTCAGCCGCTTGGCGATGGCGAGGGCCTGCGCCGCGATCGGATCCGTTGCCTGGGGGCCCTGGATGTTGCTGGAGCCTACCAGACCCGAAGGCCCGACGAGCGATTCCGTGCGATCCACCTTGCCGCCAAAGGACGCGCCGGCGGCACCCGACGGACCGGACGCCCCCTTCGCGCCGCCCGCGCGGCCCTTCCCACCCCCACGTCCAACTCCACCGACAGCCATCGACGTACCTCCTTCGCCTTCCGCGACTACTTCTTCGGCGGAGGCAGGGCCCCCGCTTCCTTCGCCTGGATGAGCGCCTGGGCCAGCTTCGCGCCGTCGCTTTCGGGCTCCAGGTCGATGGCGGCCTTCAGTTCCTTGAGGGCCTCCGGGACCTTGCCCATGAACAACAGCGCTTCACCCGCGTGTGCCCGGGGAAGCGACGACAGGGGCGCGAGCCGCTGGGCGACCCGGTAGGCCGCCAGGGCCTTGTCGTGCTTGCCCTGCGCGAACTCCACGGCGCCCAGACCAATCTGGGGCACCTCGCTCTTGGGCATCAGCGCGGCGGCACCGACGAAGACCTCCTTGGCCTTGTCGAAGTGACCCATGTCCAGCCACAGGTAGCCAGACTCCAGCAGGACCATGGCCGGCTGGCGTGCCAGGGGCACGAGGCTGTTGGCAATCTCCGAAGGGGTCTCCGCCATGGACGTCGCGCTGCCTTTCCTGTCGCCGGAAGCACGGAAGGCGGCCGTCGAGGGCCGCCTTCCTTGCACCGGTCAGATTCCGCTGTCCGTGAAGACTAGCGGATGTTGCCGATGGAGTTCTTGGTCGTATCGTGCCGCGACTTCATCACGTTGGAAACAGCCGTGAAGAGCTGCGACTCGTGCTGCATGGCGGACTGCATGTTCAGCAGCTTGACGTTGTCGTCCATCATGGACTTGAGCGAGCCGTTGGTGTTGAGCTGGTCGCCCACGCTGCCGCCCGAGCTGGTGCCAACGCTGGTGCCCAGCGAGGTGGAGCCGCCCGTGGAGGGCAGGCCCGAGCCGCCGACGCCCGGCAGGTTGGTGGAGGGCACCGCGCCAGAGCCGGTGTTCATCACGCCCACGTACGGGCCGCCCTGCATGCCGGAGCCGGAGGCGCCGGAGAAGGTCTGCGCGGAGGAGACGGCCGCGGAGACGATGCCCGCGCCGGGAACGAAGCCCGCCACCGCGCCCACGCCCGCGCCCACGGCGCCGACGGTGCTGTTCAGACCGTTCTGAACGCGCGCACCGAAGCTCGTGTTCGGCGTCTGCCGAGCCGTGGTCATCTGGGTGTTCATGCGCAGGTTCGGACCCATCATGCCGCTGTCGATCTTGCTCATTTCAGCCTCCGCGCTGGTGCCAGCGTTGATTCAAAAGGGGAGCCGGGGATCATCCCGTGGCTCTTTCAAAGGATTATCGGGAGAGTCAGCCGCCGGTTGCCTGCTGGTGACAAGAAATCGTCCGGGCTCCCGAAAAGCCCGTTATTTCCGGCCCTTGGACTGCTTCGACTCGGCGACGAGCTTCTCGCGGACGTCCACGAGCATGCCGAGCAGCTCCTCGGACCGCGCGATCGCAGCCTGGGCCTTCTTGCCGATCTCCGCGCGCGGGCCCTTGAGGTCGGCGAGCCCCTGCTTGACGGGCGCGAAGAGCGCCTGGACGTCGCTGGCGGAGGCCTTCTCGATGAAGGTCTCGACGGCGGGGTAGGACGGGACAGGCAGTTCCTGGGGCTGGGGC
>NZ_RAWF01000310.1:0-11196 GCF_003612075.1 Corallococcus sp. CA041A | reverse complement strand
CCCCATTCCCGCCCAGGTCCGGGTCGCACCCGCGCGGGCCGCACCTGACGGGGCGGTTCGCGGACGGGTCGCTGGGGGAGTTTCCCCTGGGCCCCACCACGTCGCTCGGCCGCCATCCCTCCAACACGCTGCGGCTGGTGGACCGAGAGGTCTCCAAGGAGCACGCCACCATCGAGAAGGTGGGGCGCGACTTCGTGCTGCGCGACCTGAACTCGTCCAACGGCACCTTCGTCAACGGGCGCCGGGTGACGGGGGAGATGCGCCTGAAGGACGGGGATGAGATCGCCCTGGGCTCCTCCAGGCTCGTCTTCCACAGCGGCGAGGCCCTGCCCGGCGGAAGCAACCCGCCCACGCTGCCGGGCGTGACGGTGGTGGCCAACGCCGTCTCCATGCCGGCCTTCCTGGCGCAGATGGACCAGGTGCCGCAGAACTTCCGTCCAGCCGACCAGGTGACGGACACCGCCGCGCTGCGCCGGGACTACGAGAAGCTGCGCATCGTCCACGAGTTCCACCGGCAGGTGAGCCTCAAGGGCACGCAGGACGACCTGTTCGAGCAGATTCTGAAGGTGGCCTTCGAGCTGCTCGCGGCCGACCACGGCGTCATCCTGAAGGTGGGTCCGCAGGGGGAGTTCATCCCGGCCGCGGTGCACCACCGGCAGGGCAAGCAGGTGAACGTCATGCTGTCGGACACCGTGCTCAAGCGCGTGGTGGAGACGGGCAAGGCGGTGCTCACCGCGGACGCCATCATCGACGAGCGCTTCTCCGCCGCGGAGAGCATCGTGGCGCAGGGCATCCGGTCCGCCATGGCGGTGCCGCTGCTCGTCAACGGCGACATCATGGCGGTGCTGTTCCTGGACAGCCGCCAGCAGATCAACGCCTTCTCGGAGAAGGACCTGACCATCCTCTCCGGCATCGCCGCGCAGGCGGGCATCGCGCTGGAGAACGCGGCCCTGGCGGAGCAGATCCGCAACGAGGCGGTGACGCGCGCGGAGCTGTCGCGCTTCCTGTCCAAGGCGGTGGCGGACGCGGTGATCAACGGCGGCACGGAGGACCTGCGCCAGAGCCGGCTCGCGGAGGTGAGCTGCCTGTTCGCGGACATCCGTGGCTTCACCACCCTGGCGGAGAGCGACTCGCCGCAGGAGGTGGTGTCGATGCTCAACAGCTTCTTCACCGCCATGGCGGACGTGGTGTTCCGCTACGAAGGCAACCTGGACAAGTTCATCGGGGACTGCGTGATGGCGGTGTGGGGTCCGCCGTCGTCCCACCCGGATGATCCGGCCCGCGCCTTGCGCGCCGCGCTGGAGATGCAGGACGCCGTCACGGAGCTCAACCGGCAGCGCGTGCTGGATGGCAAGAAGCCCATCGAAGTGGGCATCGGCGTGAACACCGGCCAGGCCGTCGTGGGCTACATGGGCAGCGCGGAGCGGCACGAGTTCACCGCCATCGGCGACACCGTGAACACCGCGTCGCGGCTGTGCGGCATCGCGAAGAGCGGCGAGGTGCTGGCGTCGGAGGCCACGGTGCGCAAGTCCGGGCCGGGCTTCGACGTGGAGGAGCTGCCGGTGCTGCAGCAGGTGAAGGGCAAGGAGAAGGGCGTGCAGACCTTCCGCGTCCACGGCGCGGAGCTGACCACTTCCACCTCCCGCAAGGTGCGCTGACGGTGCGCTCCTCGTCCATGACGACGACCCAGTCGTGCCCCAACTGCGGCACGGTGCACGACACCCGGGTGTACGTGAGCGGCCAGAAGGTGACGTGCCGCTGCGGCATCCGGTTCGAGGTGCGGCGCGCGGACGTGTCCGGCATCCACCGCCCGGACGTGTCCGGCATCCACCGCCCGCCCGAGCCGTCGGGCATCCGTCCGGCCGACAAGGTCCACGACGAAGCAGGCAACGCGGTGACGTTCACGCCGCGCACTGCGGATGAACCGCCAGAATCGACTTCACCTTCCGCCGCTCCAGGTGTTGGAGCGGGCGGGGAGGACTCGGTGGGACAGGAGATCAGGGCCGGCTCCGTCCCAGGGGGCAACGAGATGAACATCCCGCGACCGGATGGCGTGGGGAAGGCGGACGAGGGCGAGGTTCCCGCGGGGGCGGTGTCTGCCTCCGCCGAGGGCCGCGACGCGCCTTTGTCTGGAGTGGCATTGCCCGCGACGGGCCCGGTGGCAGCGGAGGCGGTCGGGGCCACGCTGGTGCGCCCGGAGTCGCTGGGGGTGAAGGCCCCGCGCGCGCCCCTGAACACGGGCATCCGCGACATCGAGACCGCGGAAACGATTCTGACGGGCGCGAAGCCCGAGCTTCCGGGCCTGGAGCTCCTGGAGGTGCTGGGGCGCGGCGGCATGGGCGAGGTGTGGCTCGCGCGCCAGCGCTCCCTGGGCCGCACGGTGGCGGTGAAGATGCTGCCGCCCCGGCTGGCGAAGGACGCGGAGTTCGTGTCGCGCTTCGACAAGGAGGCGACCGCGCTCGCGGCCCTGAGCCACCCGAACATCGTGCAGATCATCGACCGGGGCGTGCAGGGCGAGCACTACTACTTCGTCATGGAGTACGTGGAGGGCCAGTCGCTGCGCCACGCGCTGAGCGGCAGGGACCCGATTTCGCCCGCGCAGTCGCTGAAGGTGCTGCTCCAGGTGGCGCGCGCCGTGGAGTGCGCGCATGCCAAGAACATCATCCACCGCGACCTGAAGCCGGAGAACATCCTGCTGGATGGGCGGCTGCACGCGAAGGTGGCGGACTTCGGCCTGGCGGGCATCCGCGAGCCGGATTCGGAGAAGCAGCTCACCGCGACCGCGGTGGCCATGGGCACGCTCAACTACATGGCCCCGGAGCAGCGCCGGGACGCGAAGAACGTGGACGGGAGAGCGGACCTCTTCTCCCTGGGCGTGATGATGTACGAGGCGCTCACGGGCGAGCTGCCCGTGGGCCGCTTCAAGCTGCCGTCCGAGCGCGTGCGAGGCCTGGATCCGCGCCTGGATCCGGTGGTGGAGCGCCTGCTGGAGACGGACCGCGAGGCCCGCTACGCCACCGCCACGGAGGTGTGCGAGGCGCTGGAAGGGCTGGTGACGGCCTCGTCGTCGCCGCACGTGGTGGCGCCGGCGTCGGCGCTGGCGCGCGCGCGGACCTCGCACGTGGCTCCGATGAAGTCCCCGACGGCCGCCGAGTCCGCAGTGCTGGACACGATCCACGCGGGCTGGGGCCGGGTGCGCACCGGCCTGTCCGTGGTGGGCGGCCTGGCCGTGCTGGGCCTGGCGGTGCGCGCCTTCGTGGGGCCGGTGAGCCTGCGCCTGGGCGACGAGGAGTACGGCCTTGGCCGCCCGAAGCCGCCCCCGCTCACGGAGCTGCACTTCCCGGCCAACACGGAAGGGGAGGTGTTCTCCGGCCTGAGGCTCACGCCGCCCGAGGCCGGCTCGGCCAGCTCCACCCTGGAGCTGGGCTTCGGGCCGGGCGAGGAGGAGATCAACGTCCACAGCGGCACGTGGACGATGGACCAGGGGGAGCTGCGCGTCGTGCAGGCCGGCCGCGAGGCGGACGGCAAGCTGGTGCCGCGCGCGTACCTGGCGCACCGCTACTTCACGAGCGACGACTTCACGGCCGAAGTGCTGATGGACGTGAACCCGCTGGGGAAGCAGTGGTCGGTGGAGGAGGACGGGCAGCACTTCGGCGAGCTGGCGTTCCGCATCCGCGACGTGCAGGTGTCCGTCTTCGCCATCCCCGACGCGGGCATGCGCCTGTCGTGGCGCTACTTCTCCCCGGAAGACGGGCATGAAGTGGTGGGCAACAGCGCCGAGGACACCAAGAACCTGGTCCAGGACGAGATGCCGGTGCCGAAGCAGGGCCCCTTCCTGGTGAAGCTCCAGCTCAAGCGGCAGAAGAGCGGCGTGCGGGTGGACGCCTTCCTCAACAAGAAGCTCTTCGCCTCCAAGGTGCTGCCGGGCTTCGAGGGCCGCGTGGGCAAGCTGGCGCTGGGCTGCCGCAACCTCGAGTGCATCTTCGATGACCTGAAGGTCGTGGGGCCGCTGCAGGAGCGCCCCGTGCGCCGCGTCCCCGGCGAGTAGTCCGCCGCGGCCTTCCGGCAAGGGGATGGGGCTTGCCGCCCCGTCCGCCCGTTCCCACCTTGCTCCCGCCGGGCTCCGTCGTCTCGGGGCCGTCCGGCACGCGGGCGGGGGTGGGGCATGGCCGTGGACCTGGGGCGCGTGCTCCTGCTGCCGCTCTGTGGCGTGGGCCTGGCCCTGCTGCTCTGGGCGACCTTCACCCTGGGGCGGACGCCCACGGACGCGCGGCCTCGCTGGATGCTCGCGGGCTTCGGGGCGCTGGCCCTGGGGCTGGTGCTCTTCGTCCCGTGGATGCGCGGGACGCCGCTGGTGCCCGTGTCGCCGGACGTGCTGGTGAAGGCGCTGGGCGCCGTGCTGCTGGTGCTGGCCGCGGGGGTGTCCGCCCGGGGGGCCCGGGTGCGCCTGCGGGCGGATGCGCTGCGCGGCGCCGCGCCCATGTCACTCGATGAGGCGGTGGAGGCCTTGCGCGCGGGGCGGCCCCCGGGCTTCGGCGTGTACCGGGGCCAGCTGGATTCGGTGGAGACGCTGACGTCACCGGGCGGCGTGCCCTGCGCCTTCTACGACGCGGCGGTGCACGCGGTGGGGACGCACGGCCGAAAGGGGCCGCTCCTGTCTCGCGAGCGCGCGTACTCGCCGGTGCTGATCCTGAAGGGCGAGCGCACGCGGGCGGCGGTGGGCTTCGCGCCGTCCGCGCTGCTGGCGCCGGTGGAGGTGCGCCGGTGCCTGGCTCCGCCCGCGCTCACCCGTGCGGAGCTGTTGGGGGCGCCCGCGCAGGCGCTGTCCTGGGAGCGCGTGGGCGTTCCTGGGGAAGCGTGCTTGGTGGTGGGGGAGCTTGAGCGCGGATCCCTCGACGGCACCTATCAACTGCGCGGGCGCGGCGGGCGTCCGGCGCTGATGGTGCTGGGGGAGGGCGCCACGGGCACTGGCGGGGTGTTGTCCCGCCGGGCCTGGAGGCACTTCGCGGCGGCCGGGGCGCTGTCCCTTGGCCGCCGTGTTCATGCTCGCCCGGACCCTGTGAGGTCCGGGCGGAAGTCCCCGGTCCGCGAGGGAACCAGGGACGGCGGGACGACTACCCCGGATCGATCTGGCAGTTGTTCGGGCAGTTGTCGAAGTTGTTGGTGTTGCCGTCGTCGCACGTCTCGCCGAAGTTGTACTGGGTGATGCCGTCGCCGCAGCGGGCGTTCCAGATGCAGGTGAGGCTGCACTTGCCGTAGCCCGGGCCGTTGAGGTTGCCGTTGTCGCACGTCTCGCCCTGATCGACCGTACCGTTGCCGCAGGTGGACTTGCACTCGGTGCGCTGGGTCTCGAAGTTGTTCAGGGTCAGCCTGTACGAGGACTGGGACGTGTGGCGCTCCGCCTGGAACACGACGACCTCGTAGATCTTGCCCTTCACCAGGCCCAGGCCTGACACGGTGGCCGCGTCCGCCAGGGACACCGTGCCGGAGGTGGCACCGTGCACGCCGCCCAGGTCCAGGGCGAGCTTGCGGTTGATGAACACCCAGACGTCGTCGTCACCCAGGAACGTCAGCACCTCGTTGCCCTTGAACTCGAACCAGTAGCGCGTCTCGCTGGTGAAGCTGAAGTTGCGCTTGATGCCGTTGTTGTCGTTGAGCCGGTTCTCCTTGCCCAGGCCCACCCAGCCGCTGTCGTCGAGCGGGAAGAAGGTCTGGTCGTCGAACACGTAGGAGTTGTTGGCCTGCTTGTCGAGCTTCAGCGTGCCGACCTCGGTGACGTTGATGTTGGCCGTGTCGCGGTACCACTGGTCGAAGGCCGTCTTGCCGTGGGTGGTGCCGGAGGACACGCCCTCCTTCGCATAGACGGGCTTGCCGTCCGCGCCGAGGGCGGCGAACTTCGCGCCGACGATGCCCTGCTCCGCGCCGTTCGCGTCGTCGAAGTCCGGGTGGATGGTGGCGGGGTAGTTGCCACCGACGGGCTGACCCTTGCCGCGGAAGTCGCGGTAGACGACGGGGATCTCCACCACGTCCGGCAGGGTGCCCTTGACGTTGAAGCAGGCGAAGCCCGCCTCCAGCTTGCAGTCGGACGAGCAGCCGTCGTTGGAGCGGGTGTTGCCGTCGTCGCACTGCTCGGTGGTGTCACCGGGGAGGATGACGCCGTCGCCGCAGCGGGCCTCGCAGGTGCCGTTCACGCACCGGGGCTCCAGCACGCACAGCGGCGAGCAGCCGTCGCCCATGTCGTGGTTGCCGTCGTCGCACTGCTCGGTGCCTTCCTTCTTGCCGTCGCCGCAGGTCGTCTTCGCGCACGGCTGGCCAATGGTGTCGCACTTGTAGCCCTGCTCCAGGCGGCAGGTGTCGCTGCAGCCGTCGCCCTTGATGAGGTTGCCGTCCTCGCACTCCTCCTCGCCGGCGATGATCCTGTCACCGCACTCGGCGGCGCGGCAGCGCTGTCCCTGGAAGGGGCAGGACCAGCCGGTCTCCACGGCGGAGCAGTCCGCCTTGCAGCCGTCGTTGGACTCGTTGTTGCGGTCGTCGCACACCTCGCCTTCCTCGACGATGCCGTTGCCGCACGCCGTCGCCACGATGCAGGGCCGGCCCGACACGGGACACTCGAAGCCGACCTCGACCTCCTTGCAGTCGAACGTGCAGCCGTCACCGCTCACGGTGTTGCTGTCGTCACAGGCCTCGCCCTTCTGGACCTTGCCGTCACCACAGACCTGGGGACCCGGGTCGTACGTGCCGCCGTCGGGCTGCTTGGTGGGGTCGCCGCCGTCGGGACCCGCGTCGCTCTGGCCCCCGTCCGTGATGTTCGTGCCGCCGTCTTCGTCCGAGCCTTCGTCGCCGGGACACGCTGTCAGTGTGAGGAGGAGGGAAGCGAGCAGGACGCTCGCAATCCGGGGGAGCAGGGGGGAATGTTTCAGCATGAAGGTGATGCTGAAAGCCTGTGACCCCAGGTGTCAAATGGATCAGGTGTTTTCTCACCCAGCCGATGCGTAAAAATGAAGAAAGCCCGTAAGGGTGTACGGGCTTCCGTGTATCGCCCTGTCTCGCGGGGCTACATCTGTTCCAGCTCCTGACCCTTCGTCTCGCGGATGTACTTCGCGGCGAAGAAGATCGAGAAGACGGCGGCCGCGGCATAGAGGCCGTACGCCCAGCCGAGTCCCACGGCCTGCAGCGACGGGAACGTGGCGGACACCAGGAAGTTGGCCAGCCACTGCGCCATGGCCGCGATGGACAGCGCGAGCGCTCGGATGCGGTTGGGGAACATCTCGCCCAACAGCACCCAGACGATGGGCCCCCACGAGAAGCCGAAGAAGACGACGTAGAGGTTGGCGGCGATGAGCGCGGTGGTGCCTGCCGCGCCCTGCAGCACGGGCTTGCCCGCGGCATCCAACGGCGCGGTGCCGAAGAGATACGCCAGCAGCCCCAGCGTGAGCGCCATGCCCACGGAGCCGATGAGCAGCAGGGGCTTTCTGCCCACCTTGTCCACGAACGCGATGGCCACGAGCGTGGTGAGGATGTTGGTGACGCTGGTGATGACGGTGATGGCCAGCGCGTTGTGCTCGGAGAAGCCCACCGCCTGCCAGAGGACGCTGGAGTAGTAGAAGATGACGTTGATGCCCACGAACTGCTGGAGCATCGCGAGCACGATGCCGATCCACACGATGGGCAGGAACCCGAAGCGGCCGCCCTTCAGGTCCGCCAGGTGCGGTGTGTAGTTCGTGCGCAGCGAGCGGCGGATCTCCACGACCTTGGCGGGCGCGGCGTCCCCCTCGATGTCGCTCAGCACGCTCAGCGCCTCCTGCTCACGGCCCTTGGCCACGAGGAAGCGCGGGGACTCCGAGATGAAGATGGCGCCGATGCCGTAGAAGAGCGCGGGTGGCAGGCCGCTGAAGAACATCCACCGCCACGCGGTTAAGCCCAGCCAGGTGGGTTTGGAGGCGGAGCCCGCGTAGAGCGCGATGGCGAAGTCCCCCAGCAGGGCCACGAAGATGCCGGACACGATGGCCAGCTGTTGCAGGGACGCCAGGCGGCCGCGCAGGTACGCCGGGGCGATCTCCGCGATGTACGTGGGCGCGACGACGCTGGCGAAGCCCACCCCCAGGCCGCCCACCAGCCGCCAGAAGCTCAGGTCCCAGAGGGAGAACGCGAGCCCCGATCCGATGGCGCTGATGATGAACAGCGCCGCCGCGAGCATCATCGCGCGCCGGCGGCCGTAGCGGTCCGCGAAGGGCCCCGCGGCGAAGGCGCCCGCCGCCGAGCCGATGAGCGCGGAGGATACCGCCAGCCCCAGGCCCAGGCTGCTCGCGGCGAACTCGGCCTTCAGTGCGACGACCGTGCCGTTGATGACGGCGGTGTCGAAGCCGAAGAGGAATCCGCCCAGGGCGGCCACCACGGAGATGCCGATGATCCTGCCGGTCCGCACCTCCCGATGCGCTGGGGGCCCGCTTGAATGGGCATCGAGGACATCCGCCATGACGTGCTCCTTCCCCTCGGACGGGCACGTGTCCGGCCCTCGCGGGTGCGCACAACGGCCCTGAGGAGAGGTGCCCCCGGTGTCCGCCGAAAGGCACTCCCGGACGGGCTGCCGCCCAGATGGCCGCCCGCTGGGGGGCGGGGCTCGGGCTTCGAGGGCGATTCGAAGTTCAGCCCTCGTCCGCCAGGCCGTACTCCTTGAGCTTGCGGGCGAGCGTGTTGCGGCCGATCTCCAGCGTGCGCGCGGCCGCGGTGCGGTTGCCCTTCACGGCCTCCAGCACGCGCAGGATGTGGCGGCGCTCCACCTCCGCCAGCGGAAGGAGGAGCGGTGCGTCCGGTGTGGCGGCGGGCGCTTGCGGCGCGTCTGGTTCGGTGGGCGAGGGCGCACGGTCCAGGGAGGGCAGGGGCAGGTGCTCCTCCAGGATTTCGCCCTCGGACAGCACCACGGCGCTTTCGATGCAGTTCTCCAGCTCGCGCACGTTGCCGGGCCAGCGGTAGCGCTTGAGCCTCGCGAGCGCGGTGGCGCCGAGGCGGGGCACGGGCAGGCGGTGGCGCTTCGCGGCGGTCGCGACGAAGTGACGGGCGAGCCGCTCGATGTCCTCCGCGCCGCGCTCGCGCAGCGGGGGCAGGAGCAGCTCCACGACCTTGATGCGGTAGTAGAGGTCCTCGCGGAACCTGCCCTCCGCCACCATGCGCGGCAGGTCGCGGTGGGTGGCCGCGACGATGCGCACGTCCACCTTGACGGCCTGCGTGCCGCCCACGCGTTCGAACTCGCGGTCCTGCAGCACGCGCAGGAGCTTTCCCTGCACGGCCTGGGGCAACTCGCCCAGCTCGTCGATGAAGACGGTGCCGCCGTCTGCCGCCTCGAACTTGCCGGGCATGCGGTGGTCGGCGCCGGTGAAGGCGCCCTTCTCGTGGCCGAAGAGCTCGTTCTCGATGAGGGCGGCGGGCAGGGCCGCGCAGTCCACCTTCACGAAGGGCTTGTCGCGCCGGGGGCCGTTGACGTGGATGGCTCGCGCGAAGAGCTCCTTGCCGCAGCCGCTCTCCCCGCGCAGCAGCACGGTGGCGTCCGTGGGCGCGGCCTTCTGCACCAGGCGGTAGAGCGCCTTGAGCGGCGGGGCTTCTCCGATGATGCGGTTGAAGAAGTAGCCCACCGGGGCCTGCGGTTGATCCTTCGCGCGCTGGAGCTCCTGGTAGAGGCTGGTGCTCTGGAGGGCGGTGCTCACCTGCGCCGCGATGTCGGTGAGCTTCCGGGTGTCGTCCTCCGTGAAGGGGCCTCCGCCCAGGCGGTTGAGCACCTGGAGCACGCCGTACACGGCGCCCGCCGCGTCGCGCAGCGGCACCGCGGCCAGGCTGATGGTGCGGTAGCCCGTCATCCGGTCGATGTCCGCGAAGAAGCGGCGCTCGCCGCGCGGATCCGGCACGTGCACGGGCTCGCCGGCCTCCGCCACGTAGCCCGCCACGCCCTGGCCCAGCTTCACGCGGATCTGCGCGACCTCCGGCAGGTGCGCCGCGCGGCTGAACAGCTCTCGGCGCACGGGGTCCAACAGCCACAGCGTGCCCCGGTCCGCCTGGAGCGTGATGGCGATGCGGTCCACGAGCGTCTGGAGGAAGGCGTCCAGGTCCACCTCGCGCCCGACGAGGCCACCAAGGGGGAGCAGGACCTGGGACACATCCGGCGGGGACGAGGGCATGGCGGCGGGCAGCGGCGGAAGAGAGAAGGGCGCTGGAGACAGTCTATCGCACGGCTCCGGGCTCGCGGCGCTCATGCGCCCGCCGCGCGGCCCAGGAGCATGCGCTGGCCTTCACGCGCGGGCTCGGTGAAGGGGAACAGGCCGCGCGCCTCCTGCGCCATGTCCTCCAGCAGCTCGTCCGCGTGGGACGGGTCGTGGTGGAAGAGGAAGAGGCGCCCGGCGTGCAGGTCCTTGGCCACCTTGGCCGCGTCCATCATCGTCGAGTGGCCCCAGCCCTTCTTGGACATGCCCTTCTTGCCCTCGTACTCGTCGGGCGTGTACTGCGCGTCCAGGCACAGCGCGTCCGCGCCCTCGAAGTGGCGGGCCACGTCCGGCGTGAGGCGCTCCGGCAGCTCCACGTCCGTGGCGTACACGAAGGAGTGGCCGTCCGCTTCGACCCGGTAGGCCATGCAGCCGTCCGGGTGGGGCACGTCGATGGGCGTCACCTTGAAGGGGCCCACCTCCACGGTGCGGCCGTGCATCGCGGCGCCGAAGGTCATCTTCGAGCGCATGGTGGACAGCGGCACCGGGAACTGCGGCGGGCGCATCTGCTGCGACAGCGTGGACTCCAGCGCCTGCGCGCCATTCGCGCCGGGGCCGTACATCGTCAGCGACGTGGTGGGCAGGTACGCGGGCGTGAAGAAGGGGAAGCCCTGCACGTGATCCCAGTGCAGGTGCGAGAAGAACATCGTCGCCTTCTGGGGAGCGCCCTCGCGCATCATGACTTCGCCCATCGTCCGGATGCCCGTGCCCGCGTCGAGGATCAGCCGCTCGCCCTGGCTCGTCACCTCCACGCACGCCGTGTTGCCACCGATGCGCGAGCCCGACACCGCGATGCTGCCCCGAACGCCAAAGAAGCGGATTTCCATGGTGAGTCTCCTGATGCTCCGACACCCGCTGGGGGCGCCCTGACGTGGAGGGGACAGAGCACGTCCGATGCCAGCGCCAAGGAGCTGGAATCATTGGAGTCACGGGGGTGGGGCAGGGC